>JAYWEV010000028.1:0-18778 GCA_043779145.1 Aestuariivirga sp.
GGGGGGGAAGCTTGCCTGCGCATTAGTTACAACACAATAACTAAGCCATCCTCAAATTGGTTCCGCTGAGTTTCAAAAAAAATATTTTATTTTCCGAGCTCTTTTTCAAGCTCTGGGATCGCGGTGAAAAGATCGGCAACCAGCCCATAATCTGCCACCTGGAAGATTGGGGCTTCATCATCCTTGTTAATTGCGACGATGATCTTGGAATCTTTCATGCCCGCCAAATGTTGGATGGCACCCGAAATTCCCACGGCAATGTATAAATCAGGGGCGACCACCTTACCCGTTTGTCCCACTTGATAATCATTGGGCACATAGCCTGCATCCACGGCTGCGCGCGAAGCACCCACGGCCGCGTTTAACTTTTTGGCCACAGCTTCAAGCATTTTGAAGTTTTCGCCCGATTGCATACCACGACCACCTGATACGATGACTTTGGCAGAGGTGAGTTCAGGACGATCTGACTGCGTTAAATTTTCGCTGAGGTAAGACGACAGTGCAGGATCAGCAGCAGCGTTAGCGTTTTCAATTGCAGCCGAACCTGTCTCACCAGCAGCAGCAAATGAAGCCGTACGCACCGTAATGATTTTTTTGGCATCCAGTGATTGCACGGTTTGCACCGCGTTTCCTGCATAGATGAGGCGCACAAATGTATCGGCGGATTTCACTTCAGAAATGTCTGAAATTTGCATCATGTCTAAAAGTGCCGCCACACGCGGCATAATATTTTTGCCGTTGGTCGTGGCTGGGGCAACGATATGATCATAAGCTGGAGCCAAAGCCACAATGGTTGCAGCCATGGGTTCGGCCAAAGGACGTTCCAAGGCTTTGGATTCAACATGAATTACTTTCTTCACGCCTGTCAATTTCGCGGCGTGCTTGGCCGCAGCGCCAGCATTATTGCCAGCAACCAGCACATAAACATCACCGCCCATTTGAGCAGCCGCTGTTAGCGCTTTGTGCGTTGCATCTTTAACAACGTGATTATCGTGTTCAGCAATCAGAAGAACGGTCATGGTTAGATTGCTCCTGCAGTTTTAAGCGCGCCGACAAGTTCAGCGACGGATTTCACTTTAATGCCTGCCAAGCGCTTTGGCGGCTCTTCGGTTTTGATCATCTTCAATCGTGGCTTCACATCTGCGCCATAATCGCTCGGCGTTTTTTCTTCGAGCGGCTTTTTCTTGGCTTTCATGATGTTCGGCAGTGAAGCATAACGTGGTTGGTTTAAGCGCAGATCGGTGGTGATGATTAGCGGCATCTTCACTTTCAAAGTTTGCAAACCGCCATCAATTTCGCGGGTGATAGTGGCTTCGCCTTGGCCAGGTTCGAGCTTTGAACACGCGGTGGCCTGAGGCCAGCCCAAGAGGGCAGCCAGCATTTGGCCCGTTTGGTTGCAGTCATCATCAATGGCTTGTTTGCCGAGAATCACGAGTTCAGGTTTTTCGGCTTCAACGATGTTTTTGAGGATTTTGGCCACACCAAGCGGTTCCACATATTCATCATACTTCACGAGAATGGCGCGGTCGGCACCCATGGCAAGTGCAGTGCGCAGGGTTTCTTGGGCTTGAGCAGGGCCAATTGAAACCACGATGATTTCAGAAGCGATGCCTTTTTCTTTCAGGCGAATGGCTTCTTCAACACCGATTTCATCAAACGGGTTCATCGACATTTTCACATTGGCCAGTTCAACGCCTGAACCGTCGGCCTTCACGCGAATTTTCACGTTGTAATCCACCACGCGCTTTACAGCGACAACAACTTTCATGAGAACCTCTTGTGGGTAAAATTTGGCCGGACTAGAGCGTTTTGACTTTTTATAGAAAAGGCAAAATCGCCCTAAGTTTAGATTTTCGATCAACTTAGCTGAACTTTGACGATTCAGTCAAAGTTCAGGTTGATCTAGTGTTGAGGCCCCGGATAGTCAATTCTAGGAACGGCGTAGCTCTGTTAAATGCGACCATTTGGCGTGAACTGCAGGCGCTTGCGCAATATCAAGGTGATAATCAGTCCAAATGTAAACCCGCCAATATGCGCCCACCAGGCGATGTCTTCGCCTGGCAGCGCAGCGGCGACATAGTAAACCTGCAACAAGAACCAGAAACCCAGAACCAAAACAGCCGGAAGCGGAATGGGCACTGGAAAGAAAGGCAACACCCAAACGCGTGCGCGTGGGTATAGCACCAGATAGGCGGCGAGCACGCCTGAGACAGCACCTGATGCACCGATCAACGGGCTGTCAGAATTTGGCATCATGACAACATGGGTCAGCCCACCAACCACGCCGCAGAGGATGAAGAAGATCGCAAACCCCACATAGCCATAAGCATCTTCGATGTTGTCTGCGAACACCCACATGAACAGCAAATTGCCAATCAAATGCATCCAGCCGCCATGCAGGAAGAGATAGGTTATCAGAGTGAAGGGTTCGGCAATGGGATCGCTTGTCGCCAGCGGGTGCAGCAGCTGAACAGGAATAAGGCCGAAATTACCTTCAGCGCTGGCCAGCATATGATTGCTTCCCAAAGGTACGGTATATAGAAAAATCAAAACATTTAAGATGATGATACCCAGCGTCACGTATTGAAAGCGGATCACTCTCAGCGGCGTGTCATCATGAAGTGGCAAGAACATTACTGTTATTTAGCCGATCAACAATTTATATGCGAGATAGAACATGATCGCCGCAATGATTAGATCGATCCCACGCCAAACAAGTGGTTTTGACAGGGGTTTGCGCAAGGCTTTGGCCCCGTAACCAATGCCGAAGAACCAGATGAGCGAGGCGAGGCTGGCACCCAAGGCAAATGGCGCTCGTTCACCCAGAGGTCTACTATTGGCGATGGAACCGACAAGGATTAAAGTATCCAAATACACATGCGGATTAAGCCAGGTGAAGGCCGCGCAAGAGGCAAGCGCCATGAAAAGGCTCGTTGTGGTTTTGCCTTCTTCATTCAATGCTTCAGGTTTCAACACGCGGCGCAAGGCTTTGATGCCATACCAGATTAGGAATGCAGCACCACCATAGGTCAGCACAGGTAAGAACCATGGCAGGGTTTGAACGATCACCCCCATGCCGTAAACGCCACTCCAAATCAGAATAGCATCGCTAACGGCGCAGAACAGGCATATCCAAAAGATGTGACTATTCAGAATGCCTTGGCGAATGACGAAAGCATTCTGCGCGCCAATTGCCACAATAAGTCCGCCGCCCAGTGCGAAGCCTGCAAGGATAGCGGACAACACTAACGCGTCTTCCCCGGCACCCACAGGACATCACCTGTTCCTGCTTTAAAATTCACCCAGCGGCTGGCGACAAAGAAGAAATCAGACAGGCGGTTGATATAGGCGATGGCCCCTTCGCTCACATGCTCACCTTCGATTGCATCAAGTTCGACCACGAGACGCTCAGCGCGGCGGCACACTGTGCGGCACACATGAAGTTGGGCGGCAGCCGCATGGCCTGCCGGCAAAACGAATGAGCGCAGAGGTGACAATTCGGCATTCAGCTCATCAATCTCAGTTTCAATGCGCTCATATTGTTTTGGCAATATGCGCAAAGGTTCGAATTCTAATTTCTGGCCGCGATCAGGCACACAAAGGTCAGCACCCAGATCAAAAAGTTCATTTTGAATACGCGCGAGCATGGCATCGAGTTTCGGCATTTCAGCCAGATGCAACCGCGTAACACCTATAGTGGCATTAGTTTCATCCACCGTGCCATAAGCTGCAATGCGGATATGGGCTTTGGACAAGCGCTCGCCTGTACCCAAAGCCGTTTCACCAGCATCGCCAGTTCTTGTGTAGATTCGATTTAAAACAACCATGAGGCCTTATTACTCGTTTCTCAAATAGAAGGAAGGCTTCGCAGAAAGTGCGCGCGCCGTGACGCTGAGGCCAGCCGTAATGGTCAACACCATACCAACGAGTGCCGTGAAAATGGCAGTGGAGGCCGAGAAGCTCCATGGCATTTCCAAAATATAATGCGCGAGGAACCAAGAACCAAGCGAGCCCACAACAATGCCGAACACAGCAGCGACTAAACCCAGCAATGCATATTCAATTGTGAAAGCTCCCAATAACTGGCGGCGCGTTGCGCCGTAAGTTTTAAGAACCACGGCTTCATAGCTCCGCGATGAAAGGCCCGCAGCCAGCGCACCCGCCAGAACCAGAATGCCCGTCAGCAAGGTGATAATATTTGCACCGCGCACGGCCGTTAACATTTTGCCAAGTAGATCGCCGACTGTGGCCAATGCGTCTTTCACTCGAATAGCAGTCACGGCTGGATATGCGGCGGCCATCGTGTTGAGCAATTTGCCTTCATCGCCACCTTTCATTTCGACCGTCACGATTTCAGCATGGGGTGCAGCCTTCAAAGTGCCGGGTGTAAACACCAAAACGAAATTGATCCCCATGGCCCGCCAATTGACGGTGCGTAAGTTTGCGATCTGCGCTTCAACTTCACGGCCCAAAACATTCACCGTTATTTTGTCACCGATTTTTAGATCCAAGCCCTGCGCAATATCTTGCGTCATCGAAACAAGATTAGGGCCTGCATAATCTTTCGCCCACCATTGGCCTTCCACAAGCGTTGAACCTTTGGGTAGTTCCTCCGCATAGGTCAGGCCGCGATCACCCTTCAAGGCCCAGGACGCGTCAGAATTTGGTTTCACCTGCTCAGCAGGAACGCCCTTGACCCTGGTAATGCGGCCTCTGAGCATGGGCGCGTTGGTGATATTGGTCACGCCATCTTGAATTTTGAGCTTCGACGTGAATTCATTAAGTGATGTATTGGGAACGTCAATAAAGAAAAAAGCCGGAGCGCGATCTGGAATACTGGATTTAAGTTCATTGCTGAGGGTTTGATCAGTGAGTGCAAGTGTCACAAATAATGTGAGGCCCAAACCCAATGCCATGATAACCGAGCGTGATGTTGCACCGGGCTTGTAAAGGCTGAGCACAGCTTGGCGCAGCAATAAGTTTTTAGGGCGCGGCAGGAGGCTGGCGCCTTTGACGATTAAGGATGCTAGTGCTGCGAGGATAACAAAACTTGCGGCAAGGCCTCCTAGATAGCCCGCAGTTACTTTTGGATCTTCGAAGCTTGCCAAAATAAGAACAGTGGCAATCGCCAGAATGCCGAATGAAGCGGTGGCATAGCGCCAATTTATTTTGCCAGCTTGTTCCATACTGTGCGACCGAAACAGCGCAGCACCTTGAATATTAGCGATGCGAGATAGTGGCCAAAGCGAAAATGCGAGGGTTATCAAAAGTCCGAGTACAGCGGCAAAACCAAGCGGCATCCACATGATGTGGGTTGAAATCGGCAGAGGGAGAATCTTTCCGAATATTGCATGCACGGCAAAGGGCGTTGCCGCTCCAGCGCACAAGGCGATAGCAATTCCAAGTAAGCTGACAGCGATTATTTCTGTGAGACTGATACCAACCACGTCACGGTTTGGTAATCCTAAGCATTTCAACGTGGCAATGGCATCACGTCTGCGATTGATAAAGGCGGATACAGCGTTAGCAATCCCTGCACCGCCGATGACAAGGGCAGCCACGCTTACCAGCGTCATGAAATATCCAAGCTTGCCTACAAATTCATCGGCACCTTGCGCTGCCTTATCTGTGGTGCGGGTGCGCCAGCCTGCTTCAGGGAATTTGGTTTTGGCTTCTTCAGTGACGGCTTTGCCAGCGCTCAGATTGCCTTCGCCGTTAAGTTTCACATGATAGTTATAGGTGACCAATGATCCTGGCTGGACGAGGCCTGTTGATTGCAGGGCTTCCTGGCTCATGATCAGGCGGGGGCCGAAAATTATGCCGTTGGCGAGGCGGTCTGGTTCTTCGTCAATCGTGGCGCTGATGGTGACTGTGGCTTGACCGAGTTTCAGTGTGTCGCCGAGTTTCAGATTGAGGCGTTGCAATAAAAGCGGATCAACCGCCACACCGAATGATCCGTTCATGGATGAAAATGTATCAGCTGTCGTTGGCGATAATTTTAAAGTGCCATAAAGCGGATAGGCTTGATCAATTGCTTTGATTTCGACCAAGGTCGATGCCCCATTGCTTTGCGCCATGGCGCGCATGGATGAGAGAGCACTCACAACGCCCTTGGATTTCATATAAGCCAACTCATCTGCCTTTGCTTCGCGCTGTACGATGGAAAATTCGACATCGCCACCTAAGATAATTTGGCCTTGTTCATCTAAACCTTGTTGAACAGCACTCGCTAATGAGCCGATCATGGCGATGGCGGCAACGCCGAGCGTCAAGCATGACAGGAATATCCAAAAGCCTTTGAGGCCTGAACGTAAATTTCTGAAGGCATATTTTAGCCACAGATCAACTCTCATTATTCAGAGTCCTTGCGCGGCTTACCCGCGCTGGCGTGGGCCTCGCTCACCTTACCATCGCGCACTTCTAAGATGCGGTTGCAGCGTTTGGCCAAGCCTTTGTCGTGGGTGACCAGAAGCAACGTGGCGTTTTCTTTTTCTTTGAGTTCGAACAAAAGATCGATGATGGTTGAACCGGTTTCTTGGTCAAGATTGCCTGTGGGCTCATCGGCCAGTAAAATTTTTGCGCCCGATGTAACCGCGCGCGCGATGGCCACGCGCTGTTGCTCGCCCCCTGAAAGTTGCCCCGGATAGTGATCCAAACGATGGCCGAGGCCCACTTTCTCTAATCCTACACGCGCACGTTCAAATGCGTCCTTCGCACCTTTGAATTCCAATGGCACCGCCACATTTTCCAAAGCTGTCATCGTCGGGATCAAATGAAAAGATTGAAAGATAATGCCGATATTATCGCGGCGGAATTTGGCCAGCTCTTCTTCTGAGCGATTGTTGAGGCTCACATCATTGACCGAAATAGTTCCGGAGGTAACCGCTTCCAATCCGGCAATCACCATCAACAAAGAGGTTTTGCCGGAACCCGATGGCCCCACAATACCAATCGCTTCGCCCGCTTTGGCGCAGACATCAACACCCCGCAAAATCTTAACTTCGCCCGCACGGCTGGAGAGGGCGAGGTGAACGTCTTTCAGATTAAGTGCTAATGTCATGAACGATCCAGAATGAGGCTTGCCAGAACAGGCAATGCTTTCCATATTAAAGTGATGAGAATTCTTATTACAGGTTTTTGTGCGATTTGGTTCATGTGGGGGCAAGCAGTGGCCGACACAATACATATTTTGGCCTTGGGCGATAGTTTGACGGCGGGTTATGGTTTGGATCCCGGCAAGAGTTTTGCTGATAAGTTGCAGGAAGCTTTACGGGCAAAAGGCCATGATATAGCAATCATTAACGCCGGCGTTTCGGGTGACACCATGGCCCAAGGTGCGGCCCGCTTGGACTGGGCCTTAACCGATGATGTAAAGGCCGTGATTGTTGAACTGGGTGCTAATGATGTTTTGCGTGGGCTTGCCCCCGCTCAAGCCGAGACTTCACTCCGCCAGATTCTGGATACCCTTAAAAAGAAAAAACTACCCACGCTTGTGCTTGGCATGCTGTCGCCAGCAAATATGGGCGCTGATTATCAGGCAAAATTCAATCCTATTTATCCCAAATTGGCCACCGAATATGGTGCTGATTTATATCCGTTCTTTTTGGAAGGTGTGGCAACAAAGCCTGCACTCAATCAAGCCGACGGCATTCACCCCAATGAGAAGGGTGTGTCTGAAATTGTAGGGCGCGTTGTGCCGTATGTCGAAAAACTCGTTACCAAGTTGCCATAATCCATGGCTCATATAGAATAGGCGAATCAAATTACGGGGGTAACTTAATATGTTGCGCTTGTTTACAGGAATAGAACTTCCCACACTCGTCACCGAGGATCTTACCATGATGCAGGGTGGCATTATGGGGGCAACCTGGATTGACCCTGAATCTTTCCATATCACCTTGCGTTTCATCGGCGATATTGATGTGGGACTTGGCCGCGAGGTGGCATTGGCATTGCACCGAAAAGAGTTCAAACCATTTTCGATCACCCTTAAAGGCATTGATATATTTGGCGGCAAGAAGCCGCATTCGATCATTGCCCACGTTGAAGAAAGTGCCGAGCTGCGCCATTTGCAGCAATCTCAAGAACGGATTTGTCAATCATTAGGCTTAGAGCCAGAGCCGCGCAAATTTGTGCCACATGTAACGCTTGCTCGTTTGCGTGATGCTGACCCCCGGGCCCTGCAGCGGTTTATAGAGTCGCACGCGCTTTATCGCAGCGGCACAATCAGGGTGGAACAGTTTGTGCTGTTCTCGTCCAGGCCTAGCCGTGGGGGTGGCCCCTATGCGGTGGAAGAAACCTATGCGATGGCTGGCACATGATTGAAACATTCACCGAAGCCCAAATTCTGGCGCAGCTTTCCGGCTGGACCATCGTCGATGGTCGCCACGCCATCTTTAAAAGCTTTAAATTCAAAAGCTTCCACCAAGCTTTTGGTTTCATGACTGAGGTGGCCTTGATTGCCGAAAAAATGGATCATCACCCGGAATGGTTCAACGTCTATTCAAAAGTCGATGTCACGTTGACGACACATTCGGCTGGTGGAGTAACCATACTTGATGTCAAACTTGCCCAAGCGATGGATAAGGCCGCAAAAATCTAAATCTCGTGTCTTGACGCTTGGGGATTGAACTCCCATATTCAGTACAGTTCTCAGGAGGAACATTATGGCTGATATTCGTGATTTCCAACAAACGGGTGCCCGCACGGGTGCTGTAGTTGATCAAGGTCTTCGGAGCTATATGCTCCGGGTTTATAACTATATGACTGTGGGACTGGTTCTGACGGCTGTTGCCGCCTATGCAACCTTTAGCATGGCAGTTCAGGGTGGCGAGCTCACTCAGTTTGGTCAGGCCATCTATGTTGGTCCGGCAAAGTGGTTGGTCATTCTGGGTCCGCTGGCCTTGGTTTTCTTTATGTCGTTTAGGTTGCACACCCTCAGTCTGGGTGCGGCGCAAGCCACATTCTGGATTTATGCAGCGCTTATGGGCGTAAGCTTTGGTTCACTCGGGTTAATTTATACCGGGGCCAGCATTGCACGGGTGTTTTTGATAACTGCCGCCGCCTTTGGTGCGCTCAGCCTTTATGGCTATACCACCAAGCGTGATCTTACAGGTTGGGGCTCATTCTTGTTTATGGGTTTGATAGGCCTTATCGTGGCTTCGCTGGTCAATATGTTCTTTGCCAGCTCAGCCATGAGCTTTGCCTTGTCGGTAATCAGCGTTTTGATCTTCACAGGCCTTACCGCCTATGACACCCAAGCCATCAAGGAAACCTACTATGAAGGCGACGGTTCAACCGTGGCAGGTCATAAAGCGATTATGGGTGCACTGCGCTTGTATCTCGACTTCATCAACCTGTTCTTGTCGTTGCTGCGCTTGTTCGGCAACCGCAATTAATGGGTTTTGGCTTTTCTGAGAAAAGTCAAAATCGTCCTAAGTTTGAGTTAGAGCTTTAAAATTAAACCACGGATGGCACCATTCGTGGTTTTTTATTTGCTGTGAACGGACAACCAATGCCACCTGAGGCACGTCATTTGTATAAGATTTTCCAGTTGCGAAAACAATGATAGTAAACCCTGAAATTAAGGAGAGACTTAACCATGAAACAGTTCTTTCCGTTATCAATCCTCTTAGCTCTCACCCTCGCTTCACCAGCCCAAGCTTCAACTTGGATTGCAGATTATACGAAGGCCATCGCGATCAGCCCTGACGATGGCACATATCTTAATAATCGGGGCGTGGTTCTATTACGGCATTGGCAAAATTGATTTGCCTTTGGCAGATTATAACTTGAGCATTGAAAAAGACCCAAATTATGCGCTTTCCTATTATGACCGTGGGTTGATCTATGAAAACCAAAAGCGTTTGGCCGAAGCTGAAGCTGATTTTCGGATGACTCTGAAATTGAACCCCGGTTATGACCGAGCCATCAAGGAACTGCAAAATATGGGGTTGGCACCTTGAGGTTAGAGCTTGCGCAACCAATATTTGACTTAAAAGCGCCACGCGCTAAATACACTCGCAAAACCCCCTCTGCCCCTTTGGGGCACCTCCCCCTGAAGCGGGAGGATGTGCAAAGAAGAGAACTTACATGGCAAAATCACGCACTTTATATGACAAGATCTGGGATGATCATGTGGCACATCAGGCCGATGATGGCACATGCCTGCTTTATATTGATCGTCATCTTGTCCATGAAGTAACTTCCCCGCAAGCGTTCGAAGGCTTGCGCATGACCGGGCGCAAAGTGCGCCATCCGGAAAAGACCCTTGCTGTGGTTGATCATAACGTGCCCACCACTGATCGCTCGAAGGGCATTGCTGAAACTGAAAGCCGCCTTCAAGTTGAAGCATTGGCCAATAACGCAAAAGAATTCGGCATCACTTATTTCAACGAGATGGATAAACGTCAAGGTATTGTCCATGTGGTAGGGCCTGAGCAGGGCTTTACGCTTCCCGGCACCACCATTGTATGCGGCGACAGCCACACATCAACTCACGGCGCATTTGGCGCTTTAGCCCACGGCATTGGCACATCGGAAGTCGAACATGTACTGGCCACGCAAACGCTGATCCAGAAAAAAGCCAAAAACATGAAAGTGGAAGTGAATGGCAAGTTGGCCAAGCACTCCACCGCCAAAGACATCATCCTCGCCATCATCGGTGAAATCGGCACAGCAGGCGGCACAGGTTCAGTGATTGAGTTTGCAGGCGAAGCGATCCGTGATCTTTCGATGGAAGGCCGCATGACCGTGTGCAACATGACCATTGAGGGCGGGGCGCGCGCTGGTTTGATTGCGCCAGATGCAAAGGCATTTGAATATCTAAAAGGCAAACCCCGGGCACCAAAGGGTGCCGATTGGGATAAAGCCATGGCCTATTGGGCCACATTGTACACCGATGAAGGCGCACATTTTGACCGCATCGTGACATTGGACGCAGCCAATCTGCCGCCGATCGTCTCATGGGGAACATCGCCTGAGGATGTTGTTTCAGTGGCGGGTGTGATTCCTGATCCATCGCTGATTGAAGATGAAGGCAAGCGCCAATCCAAATTCCGTGCACTTGAATATATGGGCCTCAAAGCTGGCCAGAAAATTACTGATATTGCCCTTGATGTGATCTGGATCGGATCGTGCACCAATGGTCGCATTGAAGATATGCGCGCGGTGGCTGACGTAGTGAAAGGCAAGAAAATTGCAACCTCGCTCGATTATGCCATGATTGTTCCAGGTTCAGGCTTGGTGAAAGAAATGGCTGAAGCTGAAGGCCTCGACAAAATTTTTAAAGACGCTGGTTTTGAGTGGCGTGAGCCTGGCTGCTCTATGTGCTTGGCCATGAATCCAGACCAGCTGAAACCGGGCCAACGCGCCGCTTCCACCTCAAACCGCAATTTTGAGGGCAGGCAGGGTTACAAAGGCCGAACCCACCTCGTTTCCCCCCAAATGGCCGCAGCGGCGGCTCTGGCTGGGCGATTTGTGGACATCCGGCAACAGGGCTGAAATTAAAATTTTATCGATTTGACTTATGTTTTCTTTACCCTATGTGAACCATCGCGCTGCTAGGCTGATTCAATATTGGGTCAGTTTGTCAGTGAGTAATTGGGGGAGTTAATATGGGTAATAATGTTGTTGCGGACGCTAAATTCTTGCGCCGCGTGTTTTTTGGCTTGATCGGCCTCACTTTGATCACTGGCGCAGTTGCCGGATTTACCACGGTTAACGCAATGAATGCCAATCCAACGGCTTGCGTCACAGGTTGTAACTAGTCTCTAGACGTCTGTTGCCACATAAAAAATCGGCCGCGGGGAGATTTAGCGGCCGACTTTTTTTGGTTTTTTTGCAGGAAACCTTTAGGTTAGCGATTAATAATCGCCGCAGACCTCGACACGCTTCCAAACCCAGATGCGCCGTGTGTGCCAACGATTCCATACTTTGCGGCGCACCATTTGAGTGTCGCAGGCGTCGCCATCATAACCGGCATCATAATAGTCTGGTGCATAGTGGCGGCCGCCGTGGAAGCCAAAGCTGCCAGATGTAATGCCACCTGCGCCAAAGCCCAAGCCAATGTCAAAGCTATCAGCTTTTGCGGATGTTGCGCCAAGGCTAAGAGCAATGGCTGAGACAGCTGCTGCTGCAATAAGGGTCTTGCGGATCATGGTGTAATTCCTTTTGTTTGTGGTTTGGTTCAGTTTGCGGTGTTCTTCACCGTTGATGTGACCCTTATGAAGCATCGGTGCTGAACCCTGTCTGAGGGGCTCGTTTATCTGCCGTTCATATTGAAATGGTGGGAGACTGCCTGTAGAAGCCCATTCATGAGCATTAAACCCACCATCTTTATCGACGGCGAAGCAGGCACCACAGGATTGCAGATCCGCGATCGTTTGAAGAACCGCAGCGATATTGAACTGGTTTCAATTGCACCTGATTGCCGCAAGGATCCGGAAGCACGGCGCGCGCTGCTCAATTCGGTTGATTTGGCAATTCTGTGTTTGCCCGATGATGCGGCCATTGAAGCGGTTTCGCTGATTGACAAAAAATCCAAGACTCGCGTGATTGATGCTTCAACCGCTTACCGGATCGACCCCAAATGGGCTTACGGTTTTGCGGAGTTGGACGCTAAACAGCGCGCGCGCATTGCCAAAGCAAAATTTGTCTCAAACCCCGGTTGCTATCCCCAAGGGCTAATCGCCTCGATCAAACCATTGCTCGACATGGGTCTGATGCCTGCCAATTATCCCGTCACCTATAATGCAATTTCCGGATACACAGGCGGCGGCCGGAAAATGGTTGAGGATTATGTGGCCAAAGGCACATCAGCCTCGCCCTATATGCCTTATGGCCTCACCTTTAATCACAAGCACTTGCCTGAGATGCAATATTACACAGGACTGAAGCGTGATGTCATTTTTCAACCCGCTGTAGGCAATTATGCGCAAGGCATGATGGGCTGTGTGCCGTTGTTCCTCAAAGGCTTAAAGAAGGGCACAACGGCTGCTAAGATTCATAAAACGCTCAGCAGCTATTTTGCAAAATCGAAATTCGTATCGGTAGCACCCCTTGAATTGGTAGAGCGCTCGGCAGCACTTGATCCTGAAAGTTTAAACAACACGAACCAATTGCGCCTGCATGTTTTGGCCAATGAAGCGCGCGGACAAGTGTTGATCATGTCGATCTACGATAATCTCGGCAAAGGCGCATCAGGTGCTGCCGTGCAAAATCTCAATATTATGATCGGTGCTGACGAAGCGCTGGCGGTTGATCTCATTTAAGGAAATATCATGCAAAAATTTGATACGCTTACTGGTGTTGCGGCACCCATGAACATCACCAATATCGACACCGATATGATCATCCCCAAGCAGTTCTTGAAAACCATCAAGCGCACGGGTCTCGGCAAATCGCTATTCTATGAAATGCGTTACACCCAAGAAGGCAAAGAACTGCCAGAATTTATTTTGAACCAACCAGCTTACCGCAAAGTTGAAATTCTGGTGGCTGGCGATAATTTTGGCTGTGGCTCATCACGTGAACATGCCCCATGGGCGCTTCTTGATTTTGGTATTCGCTGCGTGATCGCCACAAGCTTTGCTGATATTTTTTACAACAACTGTTTCAAGAACGGCATTTTGCCGATTGTGGTTTCAGCTGAAGATCAGAAGAAATTATTGGATGATGCACAACGCGGCTCCAACGCCACGATGACGATTGATCTTCCAAATCAAGAAATTCGAGGCCCCGATGGCGGCACGATAAAATTCAACGTTGATGCCTTCCGCAAGCATTGCATGTTGAACGGCCTCGACGATATTGGCCTCACCATGGAAAAAGCCGATTCAATTTCCGCCTTCGAGAAGAAAAACTCCGCTTCTCATCCTTGGCTGTAATAATTGGATACCATACTCATCACGGTTCTCCCGGTTTTCGGGATGATTATGCTGGGTTATGGTTTTGCAAAATTTAATTTCATTGATGCTGCGGCAGGCCGAGGCCTCAGTCTCTTTGTATTTAATGTCGCCATTCCTGCTCTGTTATTTAAAACGATGGCAACGCTTGATCCTGCCGATGCGGCACCATGGTCGCTATGGGCGGTCTATTATGGCGGCATAGCCTGCACATGGATTGCTGCTGCCACCGCATCGCGCTTTATCCCCAGCCTGAATTATAGTGGGGGTGCCACATCTTCCATGGCAGCCAGTTTTGGTAATCTCGCGATGCTCGGCACGCCATTGGCCCTTGCACATTTTGGCCAATCAGTTGCAGTACCTCTGGGCTTGATCCTTTCCATCCACGCTCCAATACTTTGGTTTTCAGCCACAATGCACCGCGAATTGGCGCGCCACGCTGGCCAATTCTCGTTTCGAAAAACCGGACGCGAGTTGGTTGTTAACCTCGCAAAGAATACAATTGTCATGGCGCTGATTGCAGGAAGCCTGTGGCGCATCACAAATCTCGGTCTGCATCCCGTTGCTGATAAAATGCTGAGCATGCTGGCAGATGCCTCAATCCCCACAGCGCTCTTTGCTTTGGGATGTTCGCTCTCGGCCTATTCACTGCGCGGCTCTGGTTCTGGCATGTTTGCGTTGATTGGCCTCAAAATGATCTTCATGCCAATCGTCGTGTTCGTACTTAGCCATTACGTATTTGCGCTGGCTCCGCTCTGGTCAAAAATTGCGGTACTGTTTGCAGCCATGCCTTCGGGTGCAAATGCATTTTTATTCGCACGGAAAAATGATGAGGCTGTTCCTGCCATTTCAGGTGCCATTGCACTTGGAACAGGGCTTGCGGCCATCACCGCTTCTGTGCTGCTTTATCTCATGGATATCGGAGTGATTTGAAATCGTGACACATTATGATGTGGTAATTATCGGCGGCGCAATTGTTGGCAGCTCAACTGCGTATTACTTGCGCAAGAATGGCTTCAAAGGCTCCATCGCCATCATCGAAAAAGATCCAAGTTACAAGCAATCCTGCACGGCCCTGTCATGGGGTGGCATCAGGCGGCAATTTTCCACACCGGACAATATCAGGCTTTCCGAATTTGGCATGAAACTGATCAGCAATTTGAGAACTGAATTCGGCTCCGATGCCGATATTGGTTTCAAAGAGAATGGCTATGTCGTTATGGCCAGTGAGGCCTCGGTTTCAACGCTTGAAGAAAATCTGAAATTGCAACATTCCATGGGCGTTGATACGACTATGTTGAAGCGGCAAGAATTGGAAGTTCGTTTCCCTTATGTTAATTTTGAAGGTATTGCGGCAGCTTCAATAGGAGGTCGTGGCGAAGGTTGGTTTGACCCCTATCAATTCATGAATTTGATCCGAAAGGCGGCCATTGCACGAGACGTTAGCTTCATCAATGCAGAAGTTAGCGCTATTTCAGTTGCAAATCATGTGACGGGTGTAACGCTCTCAAACGGTGAAAAATTATCTGCTGGCGCTGTGGTCAATGCAGCTGGCACTGCTGGTGGAGCTGTTGCCGCCATGGTTGGGTTTGATCTGCCCGTGTCAGCAGCTAAACGTTATGTTTGCGTTGTCGATTGCCCGCAGGCCTCTGATCTTTTGCACAAGGCCCCTATGATGTTTGACGTCAATGGATTTTACTATCGTCCTGAAGGCCGTAACTTTCTGTTGGCCTGCACTCCAGGCATCGACGAAGAACCACCTACCCAAGATTGGGAGATGGATTATGCCTGGTTTGAAGAAAAAATTTGGCCGCTTGCTGCAGCGCGCGTTCCAGCATTTGAAACCATCAAATTGGTCAGCCACTGGGTTGGCCATTATGATTATAACTGGTTTGATCAAAACGGTATTATCGGTCGCCATCCAACATTGCCAAACTTCTATTTCGGAAATGGCTTTTCTGGCCACGGCATTCAACAGGGCCCAGCCACGGGTAATGCGATTGCAGAGTTGATCTGCTTTGGCGAGTACCGCACCATTGATGTTTCCGCTTTGAGTGTAGAGCGCATTGCAGCGGGCCAACCACTGTTTGAGAAGAACATCTTCTAGTGGCCCGCGTCCTCGCCATTTCATCGCAAGTGGTTTACGGGCCTGTTGGTCTCAACTGCATTGTGCCTGCTTTGCAAAGTGGTGGTCATGAGGTTCTGGCCATCCCCACAATCCTGCTTTCCAACCATCCAGGCCATGGCAAACCCGAAGGGCGGGCAACGGCTGCTGCTGAAATGTCAGCGATGATTACCGCGTTGGAAAAATTGGGAGCGTTCGAGAATTTGGATGCCGTCATTACCGGATATTTTGCGAGTGCTGAACAAATCGAAATTGTTGCGGCCTTCATTGCCAGACTAAAATGTAGCATCGTATTGATCGATCCGGTGCTCGGTGATCACGGCAAGCTTTATGTTGGTGAAGCCGTTGCCCAAGCCATTCGTGATAAGTTGCTACCACTCGCTACAATCGTAACACCCAATGCCTTTGAACTCTCATGGCTCACTGGGCTTCCAATTGGCAGTAGCAAAGAAGCCGTTCATGCAGCGCGAAGCCTTGGCATTACTGACGTGATAGCAACATCGGTTGTGAAATCTGTGCATGAGCTTTCAACACTGCGAATTTCGTCTGGCCAAGTCGAAGAAATTACATCGCCTATTGAAGTAGAAGTTCCGAACGGCACTGGCGATTTACTATCAGGCCTCTATCTTTGTGGGCTTTTAGGTCCGTCGCCGCAATCAGCGTTCGCCGATGCGATGGCGAAGCTTCAGCAAACGATAACGCGTAGCAAGGGTACGATGGTATTGGATGTTGGCAGGTTTGCGCTTTAACCTTCCTTCACCACATGTCCAACAAAGGGCAGCTCGCGGAATTGGTGTGCCATATCCATGCCGTAACCGACCACGAATCGATCTGGGCAATCGAAACCACAGAAATCGGCTTTAATGCTGGCCGCTAAATGTCCGGGCTTGAACAGCAACACCGCAGATTTGACTGATTTGGCGCCACGCGCCGAAAGCAAGTCCTTCGCATAAGCCAGCGTGCGGCCTGATTCCAAAATATCATCAACCAGCAACACGTCGCGGTCTTCAACAATCGATTCAATATCGCGAAGCACATCAACCTGACCTGATGAAGTTTGCGCAGCGCGGTAACTGGCCAAAATCATAAAATCAACTTCGGGCGAGAGGCCTGCGTGATGCATGGCGCGGATGAGATCAGCAGCGAAAATAAAACTGCCCTTCAACACCGGCACCACCAAGAGGCGGTGCGGCTTTATCGCCGCGATTTCATGCGCCAAAACCGTGATGCGCTCTGCAATCTGGGCTTCGGAAAAAAGGACATCTATACGGTGTCCGTCAATGGTGATGCTGCTCATGGATTGGCTTTTGAGCTTATTTCATCCAAATGTGCAAAGCGAATCTTCAAGTTCTTAGCAAGTTCCGGCGGCGAGGCCACGCGGGTCGTAAAAGTCGTGGTTTCACCGGGTCGCAATGGTCGTGCCGAAGTGTCCAAAGTCCAAGTATAAAGCTCTTGAGGCCCATCGCCATGCAGGGCAAAGCGCATTGATGGAATTTTGCGCACGGAATCAGTCGAGTTGCTGATTTCGCCCTTAATCATCAAAACATGGGCACCATCCACGGTGGTGTTTTGTTGCTCAACATGACGAATATCTAGGCCGTAGACATTCACATTATAGCCCAGCTTTTCGTAAACCTTGATCGTGGCTGGTGCCGCAATGACCACAGCTTCAGGCATGAGCGCTCCCGATACAAAGGGGGCGAGAATGAACAAGCCCAAAGAAGCCCATCCTCCAGCGCGCTTAAACCGTTTACTGCGCCTTAAAGCGAATTCCTCTTGTGCATTCTTTGCTGCTTCAACCAAGCGCTGCACATCAAATTCGGGTTCTTCGCGGTAATCGAACACGCGCGCCACTGCACGGCTGGGCACTTCAACAACATCAATCACCGCATGCTCTTTCCAGCTATGTCCGCACGAACGACAAGACACGGTGAAAGCGGAACTTCCCCCAACATGGTCTGCAATATCATAGCGGGTGGCACAGGATGGGCAGCGGACGATCATAGACTCTCCAAAACGCCTAGAAGTTCTGATAGAGGCTAACTACAAACGTGGTTAATGCGCGGTTAAGACCCTTGCATCTAACAGACTTTAGAAGTGGAGAGAATTGATTGATTGAGTTGCAGAGGGTCGGTTTACGCTATGGCGACGGGCCAGAGATTTTGAAGGATGTGAACTTCAAGATGGACCAAGGCGATATGCGCTTTTTGACTGGCCCTTCGGGTGCTGGCAAATCATCGCTGCTCCGCCTGCTGTTCATGGCGCTGAAACCAAGCAAAGGTCTGGTTTCAATTTTCGGTCAAGACACATCCAAGCTCGGAGGTTCCAATTTACCCCTGTTGCGTCGCCGCATCGGTGTGGTGTTTCAGGATTTCAGGTTACTTGATCATTTAACCACGTTCGAAAACGTCGCACTCCCTCTGCGCGTGATTGGTCAAAAGCCAGATGACTATCACCGCGATGTCATGGATTTGCTGGATTGGGTCGGTTTGAAAGATCAAGCCAATGCACGACCTGAAATTTTATCAGGTGGCGAAAAACAACGCGCGGCCATTGCAAGAGCAGTGGTGTCGAAGCCTGAAATTTTATTAGCAGATGAGCCAACCGGAAACGTCGATCCCGTTTTAGCCAAACGTCTTTTGCATTTGTTTCTGGAATTAAACCGCCTTGGCACCACTGTGTTTCTAGCAACCCATGATTTGAGTTTGATTAAGCAGGCCAAAGGCCAAGTTCTACGTCTGGAACATGG
>JAYWEV010000029.1:0-2684 GCA_043779145.1 Aestuariivirga sp.
CAGCGATGGCGTGAGGTAGAACCAGATCAGCAAAGCCAAAATCGCATAAAACACATTCCAAGGTAGGAAATAGCCAGGAAAACCGAATAGCCATTTGAGAAATACCTTTGGCTGAGGCGGCCATGCAAGGGCCGGTCCATAGCTGATTGGTTTGTTTGGCGCCCAATTGCCGCGCTTATCATCAGTGCCGTATCGAGATTCGTCCATGGCCCACTCCTGACAATCATGTTGACGTTAGGATGGAAGCCAGCATTGGTCAATTCAGACTGTTGCCTTGCTGTGGTTTATTACGCGGGGGTGGTGTCCGCTAACAAAGTGATGTCAAACTGGGGTAAGATGGAGACACGTAAAAATCAGCGTTCATGACCCATAGCAGATCCCAAGTGGCTTTATGGATCAGCTGCATTATCCGCTAATTTTGGACCACAATTTCTTAAAATGATTTGATCAGTAACCGATAAGGCGCCAATGTTGGTCGAGCTCGAGTTGACCTCCAAACTTAAGTGGGGCGCTTCTGGGTCAGGACGAATTCAATGCAAGAAAAGCTGCGCACTTGGAATCAAGAGTACACTTTCATCGGCAAATTTGTCAGCCTCTCGGTCTTACCACTGTGGGAGATGAGAAACGGATCCTCATGTCTTGCCCCGTGGAAGACCGGATGTCCAAAGAGTCCGACGTCTATCATGATGGCCACGCCAGGTGGCAGATCATAATCACTGCTTTGTGTCGCCGTCTTCTCTTCCAAGCACTCGGTGAAACCTATTCCATGGCCAACACCGTAGGTGTGGTATTGACCTAAATTCACACTACCCAGATAGCGGCGTGCTGCCAGATCAACCTCGCGGGCTGGCTTACCGACCAGCAATTGGGCGATGGCAAGTTCGTGCGCATGGATACCATGGTCAAGGAATGCTGCTTGTTCGGCCGTCGCGCCACCAGCGATAACTGTTCGTCCCAAGGCGGAGGTGTATCCTTCAAAGCGCGGACTTACGCCCAGCATCACAAGGTCACCGTCCTGGATGACGCGATTGGTCGATCGTCCGATAATTGTATTGATGCGCTGGCCTGAGCAGACAATTGTGTCGAAGCCATAGCCATAAGCACCCAACCTTTTGCATACGGCATCACCTTCCGCCGCCACCTCAAGCTCCCGCACACCGGGCTCCACTTTCCCTAACATCGCACGCATCGCTTCCGTAGCAATCCAACTGGCATTGCGAAACATCTGAAGCTCTGAAGCACTCTTGTTATAGCGAGCGTCCGCCATGATGCGGCTGACGTCACGCAATTTTATCATACCACCAAGGACCACCATTTCCACCAAGCTGACGATTTCCTGAGAGAGCACATTTGGGGCGGATAAAAGGCCGATCTCCTGGGGGATTTCACCTAGAAACTCTCTCAGAATTTCGGCAAGGGAATAGAATCGAAGTTCTCCGTAATCCTGGAACGGAATTTCGAATAGCGAAAGATTGCGCCAAATGCCGGCTCGACCCATGTCTTTAAACATCGTCTCACCTTCGGCACCGCCCAAAACCACCAACTGGTCTGGCAATACCAAGAGCGCCACATTTTCAATATGTGGATCATATCCAGTCAAATATTGCACATCGCCGGGCATATGTTCGGTTGCATAGGCCAATCCAGCCGTGAGCCCTTCAAGCTTGAGCTTATGCCTGACCTGCTGCAGGCGTTCAACAAATTCCTTGTCTGGGATTTTATCTTTCCCATAATCAATCGTTCTTTCTGCCATTTTCCGTCCTTTCCCCACAGCAATCCACCATCAGACTTGCATAGACTTTGCACGCTTCGATTACCTGATGAACCGGCACATATTCATTGGCACCATGCGCGTTCATTGCCAAGTCGCCTGGTCCAAATATAATTGTTGTAGTACCAGCTTCACTCATGATGTTTGCATCACAGGGTCCAGGCAAGCTGCCAAACTCGGGGTCAGTTCCAAGAGCGTCGCGATAGGCTGCCGCCAATTTTTTCACTACTGGGTGCTCAAGCGGGAGGTTCACAGGTTCAAGCACCTGATGAATGACGGGTGCCTCAACCAATGGAAGATGTTCACGCAGCCAGGAGTCGCTTGCAACCACGCCATCGACCGCGCCGCGAATCTGCCGCAAGACTTCATCGCTGCGCAAGGCTGGGTTATAGACTACCGCATAAACGACCTCGCAGTACTCCGGCATTGAGGCGCGAAGTGCCCCTCCTTGAATGTGGACAGGGGACATGTTCATGCCACCTGGCGGCATGAACATGTGTCGCTGATGGAGTGCCCAATCACGCTCCAGTTCTGTCAGGGCATCCATGACCTTGCGCAGTTTTTCCACAGCGTCGATCCCTGGTAGGGGCAGAGGTTCACGTGACGGATAAATGGCGGCAAAGCGCGAGGCAGGATGAAGGCCTTTTCCTTTGACCGTAATCTTCATGAAAAACCACCCCATTGTTGCTGGCGCGATGCGTAGACTCGTAGGCTCGGCGTTTACCACAAAGGGCGCAGTGTAGCCCCGGCGCAGGACACTCAGTGGTCCAATATCCGCTTCCCCCGTTTCTTCAGCGATGCTGAATGTCAGAATTAAATCATCGCGCAGCGCCACACCTTCTTCACGAAGAACTTTCGCTGCCCACAAAAATGCGGCGTTGCCACCCTTCATATCTGTAGAACCTCGGCCAAA
>JAYWEV010000030.1:0-2678 GCA_043779145.1 Aestuariivirga sp.
GCGATGCTGATCCTTCGCGCGATGCCGAATTGATTGTCGAGTTGCAAGCCAGTCGCAAAGACCGGGCAGAAAATGTGATGATTGTTGATCTGCTCCGCAATGATATTTCACGCATTGCAAAGCCTGGTTCCGTCAAAGTACCTGTGCTCTGCGGCTTAGAGTCTTATGCCAATGTGCATCATTTGGTTTCGGTGGTTGAGGGGCAGTTGCGCGAGGGGCTGACGCAAATTGATTTGCTGCGCGCGGTGTTTCCGGGCGGGTCGATTACGGGTGCTCCAAAGATTCGCGCAATGGAAATTATTGCAGAATTAGAGGGGCAATCGCGGGGTGTTTATTGCGGGTCAATTGGGTATCTGGGTTTTAACGGTGTTTGTGATTTCAATATTGGTATTCGTACCGCCCTGTTTTCCAACGGCAAAGCCTATGTGCAAGGCGGCGGCGGTATTACTGCGAGGTCTCAACCAGCTGCTGAATATGAAGAGAGCTTGACCAAGATTGCCCGCATCATGGAGGCGTTCGCGCCATGATTTTGATTGTCGATAATTATGATAGTTTTGTTTTCAATGTAGCGCGTTATTTTGAAGAGTTGGGTGCGCCCACGAAGGTGGTGCGCAATGATGAGGTGTCATCACAAGATTTGAAGGCCAAGGCCATCGTGATTTCGCCGGGGCCATGTGCGCCGCTGCAAGCTGGTGCTTCGATGGAGATTATGCGTGGCTATTCGGGCAAAGTTCCAATTCTAGGGATTTGCTTGGGCCATCAGGTGATGGGCGAAGTGTTTGGCGGAGCGGTGAAGCGTGCGCGAAAACCCATGCATGGTGATAGTTCGGAGATTGATCATGATGGTTCTGGCGTTTTCAAAAATCTTCCGCAAAAATTTTCAGCGGGACGTTATCATTCTTTGATTGTCGATAACGTGGAAGATACGGTGCTGGATGTGACAGCGCGCAGTGATGATGGCGAGATCATGGGATTGAAACACAAGCACCACCCCACTTTCGGGGTGCAGTTTCATCCAGAGTCAATCTTAACTGAACATGGTTATGACATCTTGCGCAATTTTCTGGGGCATGTGGCATGAGTGTGGTTTGGTTCAACGGTGAATTCATTTACGATACATTGCCGCTTAATCCCGCAGATCGTGGATTAATGTTAGGTGATGGTTTGTTTGAAACTATTGCTGTTACTGGTGGGCAAGCGATTTGGTTGAATGAACACATCGCGCGCATGTCGGCTTCGGCTGCGGCGCTGGGCATTTCGTGTGATGAAGCTGATATGCGAGTTTCCATAGGGAAAGTATTGAAACGAAGCAGCGCATTGCATGAGGTGTTGCGCATCACACTCACGCGCGGCGTCACCCAGCGTGGTTTGGCGGCTGATGCTCATCACGGCAGCTTGTTGATTTCACTTTTACCGTTTGATCCAACTCAGCAACCGCAAAATTTAACGCTTGCGACGTCAATAATCAGGCGCAATGAGACATCTCCATCGTCGCGGCACAAGACACTCTCCTATATTGATAATGTTGCAGCAGCGCGTGAAGTGAAGGGTAAGGCTGATGATGCATTGATGTTGAATACCTTTGGCCACGTTGCGTGTTCAACAGTTGGTAATGTATTTGTTTTGAAAGATGGTGAGTTGATCACCCCCCGGGACGATCAAGGCATCCTGCAAGGCATTACGCGGGCGAAAATATTGAGATATGCTGCGTTTAAAGCCAGGCAGGAATTTATGACAGTTGACGATTTATACGCGGCTGATGCGGTTTTTTTGACCAATAGTTTGCGTCTTGTAACACCTGTTACAAAGTTGGATGATAGGGTTCTGGGCACGGCTTCTGTGCAACACATCAAGGATTATTTGAAAGGACTTTCTCCATGAAATTTTTTGCTGATACGGCTGATGTTGCAGAGTTGCGCGAGATCAAGGATTTAGGCTTGCTTGATGGTGTGACCACCAATCCATCGCTGATTGCCAAGTCTGGTCGGAAATTTACCGAAGTGATTGCTGAGATATGTTCCTTTGTTGATGGGCCGGTGAGCGCTGAAGTGGCGGCGCTGGATTTTGATGGAATGATGAAAGAGGCCAATGTTCTGCGCAAAATTGCAAAGAATGTGACTGTCAAAGTGCCCCTCACCTTGGAAGGCCTCAAAGCTTGCCGTGTGCTTTCTGGCGAAGGCACAATGGTGAACGTGACTTTATGCTTCAGCTCCAACCAAGCTTTGCTTGCAGCAAAAGCTGGTGCCACTTTCATATCACCGTTCGTGGGCCGCTTGGATGATATCCACCAAGACGGCATGGAGCTGATTGCCGAGATCCGCCAGATTTATGACAATTATGATTACGACACCAACATTCTGGTGGCTTCGGTTCGCACCGCTAATCACATTAAGGAAGCGGCACTGATCGGGGCTGATTATGCAACCGCACCAGCAGCCGTATTGAAAAGCTTAGTCAAACATCCACTGACGGATAAGGGCATTGAGCAGTTCTTGGCGGATTGGAAGAAGACGGGGCAGGTGATCGCGTGATTTTTGAAGATGCCCCCTCCGCCCTTCGGGCACCTCCCCCAGCAGAGCTGGCTACCAGATTCACACATCTGGTTTTGCTTTCATAGCCTTGACGCCCCGTTTTGCGGCCATGAACTCGAACCATCCTTCGAGCATGACGATGGGGCC
>JAYWEV010000031.1:0-2661 GCA_043779145.1 Aestuariivirga sp.
TCCCCGTTAAAGCCACCGTCATGAGCGCTAACCCCTTCTGGAGAAGACGGAACATAGCTAGAACAGAGTTAAATGTTTGTCAAGTATAAAATCATATAATAGGTGAAATAGTTTTTATTGATGATTGAAGGTGGATCGTTACAAAGATTGGAGTTTCTGGCTAAGAGCCCTCATCAGAGCGGTTCGACTCCAAGCCGCTCTGACGAGGGCCTCTTTCTGCGCGTTCGAAATTTGTTATCCTTAGAGCGTTTTTCGACCTGAATGAGTCTGGTGGGATTCCCGAATTGGTGATTTGATGATTCAGGTCGATTTGTTTATCCCTGCCATATTCTCGAACACGAGGATCAGGGCATGATGTCGACGATTGACGTGGTGCCGCGCAATATCATGACTGCGAATTGAGAATGACTGGCATCGATGTTGTGAAATTTGCGTCGGTGCTTTAGACGGATGCCATGAAGATTGTTCCAGCTCTATTGCTTTTCGCAACGGCTTTGTTTGCTTTGACAGCAAGTGCTGAGGCCAGCTGCGATGTTACCGTGGCGCGGGCTTGGAAAGTGGGGCGCAAACTGCCCTACTCTGTGGAAGCCTCTTCGGTTGGGCCTGATTGCAAGCGTGCCGTGGCTTTGATGGTGGTGCGCGATGGCAAGGGCGAAGTGAAATATAGTTTTTCAAGTGCGGCCAAGGATATTGGGATTTTTGGAAACTTGGCCGAAGCGCCAGTTGCCGACAAAAAGATCATGCGTGTTGCTTTGGGAGAATGGCTTGTCGCTGGGCTTTCTTCAAACCAGAAACGTCTTTCCAAATATCTTGAATGGAAAGCGGGCACAGATGGGCCTGCGGAAAACCCACCAGCAGAGTTTCCTTTTACCGTGAGCAGTGATGTGTCGCGCGAAACTTATGAAGAGTGGCGGAAACAAAACGTTCCGGTTTTTTGCTTTGTGCAGGGCATGGAGAGCATGCGGTGTATTGTGCTGACGAAGGATGGCTCTATTAGCGAAGTTGGGATTCAGCGTTTTCCCGGCTAAGCCCTAATTCTTGAAAGCCACCTGTTGAATTTGCGTCTCAACAATGCGCGCATCTTCGAAGCCGTTCGATATGGCTGTATCGAGGGCCGTGTTGGCGTCCTCTTTGTTGTCCAACGGGCCGATCTGGACGCGGTAGAGTGGGCCATTGGCACCGACGGCTTTAACGATTTGTGTGGGACCAAAGCCTGCGAGTTGGTTGTAAGCTAGCTTGGCGTTTTCAAGATCGTGGAACACCCCTACCCGCACGATGTAACCAGCGCTGTCGCTTGGCAAAGTGTCTTGTGCATCGACATTGGCCTGCTGGATGCCGCTATCTTGAGGCTCTACATCATATTTTGGATTGTGTTTGCGTGCTGCAACTTGAACTGGAGCCTGCGCATTTGCATCATCAGCCATTGACGCTATCTGGTTCATTGACGCGCCATTATACATGGCCTCGTTCATTGCGAGCATATGCTGCGAGGAGTCTTCCAATGGCGCTGGACCGATGAGTTTCACGCGCACATGGGTTTTGCCTTTACTGCGGTAGCCCAGAACGTCGGCTGCTTTTTTCGAGAGATCAATGATGCGCGTATCAACGAAAGGACCGCGATCATTGATGCGAACAATGACTTTACGACCGTTATCAAGATTGGTGACCATGGCATAGCTTGGCAGCGGCAGAGTGGCGTGCGCAGCGGTCAACGTGTTCATATCGAACCATTCGCCATTTGATGTTTTGCGTTTGTGGAAAGCTTCGCCATACCACGAGGCAACACCGGTTTTATCGTATCCCGGTTGCTCGTGTGGTGTCCATGTGCGGCCTGCAACTTGGTAGGCATCGCCAACGTGATATTTGCCACCGCCAAAAGGAATGGATCCTTTGCCTTTGAAATAGGGGCTTCCAACGCCTGCAAACGGATCAAGGCCAGCGCCTTTCCATGTGTGGCGAGAAGATGATGAGTATGTCGAATGGTGGCTGGAACAGCCTGCAAGAAATAATGCGCATAGGCTGGCGAGCACGACGCTCGATGATGATTTACGCATACGCAACTCCCCACTTCAAACACTGGGCTTAAATCGCCACAGAAAATGTTTTTGCGCTGCTTACGTAAAATTTTAGTCAAATTGTTTGGTTAGCGATTGGTAAAGTTTAGGGCTTAGGCGGGGGCACCGTGGTGCTGGCCGTGGCTGGGGAAGAAGCCAAGTTTGCCAATCGTTGCAGGTTTTTTGTTGAGATAGCGATGCCTTTATCGGCTGCCTTCTGGTAAAATTCTTTAGCTTTGCCTAAATCCTTGGTGGTTCCCCAACCCATTTCATACATGCCGCCAAGATTATTCATGGCCCAACCATTCTGGCCTAAAGCGGCAGAATCAAACATTTTAAATGCTTCGTCGAGGTTGCGATCGGTTCCCAGGCCTTTTAGCAACATCACACCTAAGTTGTTTTGGGCAACGGCTAGTTTTTGAGCAGCAGCTTTTTTGTACCAATCCACAGCGGCCTTTTCGTCCTTGGGCATGCCGTCGCCATTCTGCAGCATTTGGCCGAGCAAATTTTCGGACGGAGCGTGGCCGTGTTTGGCACCCGATTCCAAAAGTTTAATGGCGGTCGCTTTATCAGCCTTGAGGCCGGGAGCGCCTTTTTCAACCAGTTT
>JAYWEV010000032.1:0-7076 GCA_043779145.1 Aestuariivirga sp.
GACGGCGACATGATGATCGATAAACCCAAAAGAGAGGGGAACAACAACGATGACCATGCCGCAACGACACTGGTGGCACGAACTGAACACCTGGGAGCCTGAGGCCGCACTTGCTTTTTACGGCCGGACTTTAGGTTGGGAGTTTGAGCCGTCGCCATTGCCAGATGGTGCAGCCTATTGGATTGCCAAGAAAGACGGCAGACCCGTGGGCGGAATATTTGAACTCACCGCACCCGAATATGATGGCATTCCTTCTCATTGGATGACCTATCTCTCCGTGGCCGACATGCTGAAGGCGGAACAAAACACCTCCAATGCAGGTGGCGAAGTGATGCGCCCGCCGGTGCGCATTCCAGGTGTCGGCAAACTTGCCGTGGTCACCGATGCCACGGGGGCGATGATCGGGCTTATTGAGCCTGATCATGCCCATGCACTGGCCGTCACCCATTAGGCCACAAACCGGGGGCCTAAGCTCTCCCAAGGAGCAACCTCCTCCAGCTGTGCTGGGGGAGGTTTTTTTGTGGGGTGATAGATAAGGCAATAGAATGCACTATCATCTTAACTTCAGTTTCAGACGTCGCATGTGTGAAACCCAAGCACATTCCGTGCTGCGCGCAATAAAATATGATTTATTTCGATAATATAGGATTTAAAGATTGACAAACCGCTAAAATAGGTCTATAAACACCAAATGAAAGGAGATCGATTTTGGGTTTTTTGATTATTTTATGTGGGCTTGTTCGTTTTTGGGGGATATTCAGGAAAATATTTCGCGAACCCACCGATTGGGGTGCAGACGCGATAGCACCGCTGGTAATATCCTTTAACAGTAACAATGCGGTAAGCGTGGCATGGCAAACGAGCCATGTTAAAAATCGAGAACCCAGCAAAAATGCAGCCAGAATGATGAAGAAGTTTGGAGCGGCGATTAAAAGCATTGCCACCCATAACGCGTGGTCTCCAGATACACGTGGAACAGCGCTACAGTTCCGTGACGCTGCACCTTATCTATTGCATGTGGTTTCGGGGCGCGCGGTGATTGATGATTACGGCATCAAACAACAAGATGGGTCATGGCGCTTGGCTTCGGGTGCCGCGATTAAAGATGCAAACGGCACTGTGATCGCCGCCCCCACCAAGGCTGATATTTTAGCACAAGCCCATGCGAGCGGCAGCGAATGGCGCACAGAAACTTTCGGCTTTAATGCCTTTGCCAACCTGCCCGTTCAAAACATCGGCATCGACATCGTAAACGGCCAAGTGGCCGATTACACCGTGCAGGTGACCGACCAGGACGGCCACTTCTACGTCTGGGCCCGAAACCTCGACCGCGCCTTGAGCTTGCAAGCCAAGCAAGGCACATCGCTGGCGTTTAACTTGCGCAATTACGAAGTGGATTTCGTCAAGCTGCAGCAACAGGTGGATTCGTCCGATGACAGCAAATACCGGATTGAACTTCTAACCCCTGCGCAGTTCAGCTTCGCGCTCAAACTCTCGAGCCTCGCGTTCCAGCCGCAGATGCTGACGGAGAATGATAACCAAATTTTGAAAGAGGCTGCGTAATGAAACTCCCCCTCATGAATGTTGTGACATTTGTCGCTTTTTTCATTGAACTAACGCCTATAAGTTTATTTCTCTTGGAGCGTGTATCGTGAGTGATCATGTTTGGTTAAGTATTGCGATGACGAAAGCGGGGTCTGCGCCGAGTGTTAATACGGATACTTCTGGAACCGATGTAAATAAAACTGTCAAGGCCATAACTCTGAACGAAAAAGGAGAGCGCGTGTCAGAGGATTTATGTGCCAATAGAATTTGGACGGTTGAAGACACGCCGTTTATAGAAAACATGCCAGATTTTTTCTCTGCGCAAGGTTATAGGATCGTTTCGTCCCATGTGGCTGATATATTGCGTCGGTTCAACTTGGGAGGTGGAGCGCTTTATCCAGTCAAAGAAGGCGTTTATCAAGCAGACAACAAAACCCGCATTGGCGGTGATTACTTCAGTTGGATTTTTGGCAATACAAAAACTGCGTTCTTAGAGCAGTTTTCGCCGAACGTTGAGGCAATGAGCGGTTCAGGTAAACGAAATTGGTGCAGCATTGCTTCATCCAACATTGACAACGACGTTGCCGTTTCGAGCAATGCCCTTTCAGGGCCAGATGTTTGGGTTGACCCTCAATTGTTTAAGTCGATTTTTTTGAGCGGCCCGCTTGGTGATGCACTGGTTGAGGGTGGGTTTAAGAAATCACTCTTTCTCATTCGTTGCCGCGTGATTTCATAAAGGGGGAATTGAGATGGTCGAAAAGTTCTATGGACGGTTCCAATCTGAACACAAATTTTCAAAGAAGGTGTTTGAGGACAACGCTCATAGACGCGAAGTTCTGAGAAGACTTGGTTACGAAATGGATATGGCGAGCAATCGTACTGCTCTCTATGATAATGCAGACATTGTGGCCCAATTGGGAAGGTGCGGCCGAAAATCATCCCCTCAAACAAATCTTGCGCGCGAATGGCTGGGGCACGGTCTATCATCCAGGTATTTCCGATCCAACTGTTGACGGTGCACAGGACGGCAAATTCGACTTTCAGAGCAAATTGATCGACAAATGGATAGCGCGAGCGGAGCTAACCGAGACAGACCCGCGTTTTCTGGACGAGCACATCACTGAATACTCGCTCACACGTTCAGTCGATTTCCTTTCCGAGTTCATGGACAAAGCGGCAAAGGGCGAGATATTTCTTGAAAATGGCAAGCCACTCGGTGTTTTGGCAACAGACTACGAAAAAACGGGGACGTTACCCTTTTCAATCACGTTTAACCTTGCTATCCTCCGGCTATGCCACGTGTCGCGCGAACTGTTTTTGCTCATCTGCCGCACCACATCACCCAGCGGGGCAATCGCCGCGAGGATGTGTTTTTTGAGGCTGAAGACCGCACAACATATTTAAAATGGCTTGGCGAATATGCTGCCAAATTTAAAGTTGAGGTGGCCGCCTATTGCCTGATGACGAACCACATTCACCTCATCCTCATCCCGTCGACTGAAGACGGTTTGCAGAAGCTGTTAAAGCCGCTGCACATGCGCTATGCTCAACGGCTGAACCGCGCGCGTGGGCAGCAGGGCCACGTCTGGCAGGGGCGCTATTTTTCATCTGTTCTGGATGATGACTATTTTCAGGCTGCACTGCGCTATGTGGAGCGCAATCCGGTGCGGGCGCGCATGGTGAAAAAAGCCGAGGATTATCAATGGTCGAGTGCTGCTGGGCATTGCGAACGTGTGAAGGATAGCTTGCTGAAAGCGGGGGCGTCGTGGCGGAAATCGATGGGCAATATCGGCAATTGGGGGGCTTGGTTGGCCGAACCTGATGAGCAAGCAAAGCTGCTCGTCTTGCGCCGCAACGCCATGATGGGCCTGCCTTGCGGCTCCGAAAAATTCATCAGCAAAATCGAAAAACGTGCTGGCCGCAACCTGCACGTCAACCCAATCGGCCGACCAAAGAAAGTGAAAACGAATGATGGAGCCAAACGATGATACATTCAGAAAAAAGAAAAAAGGGAAGCGTCCCCTTTGTTTAGGCTGCGTGTGGCGGGGCTTTGGCTGATCTTCAAAAGAAATAATTATGTAAAAATAATCGAATTTGGCGATGTACGCCAAGACAAGAAAATTGTGACGCAGCATAGCGACGTGCTTGCCGAACTTGGGATGAGAAATTAGCATGTCAAAAGAAGTTTATTACAGCGACATTTGGTCTAACTTCAGTATTTTTGCGAAAGTAAATACGGGCGTTGATCCGCTGGAGGCTACAGAATTCTACAAAAAAAATCCCTCTTTAGATGACATACAAGTTGATCGCTATCGCAGATACGAAAAAGCTAAAAAACTTAGCCTTGACGAATTGCCGATTAAGTTTTTTGTTGATCGCTGGGCAGTTATAAAACACTTGCCACAAGCCGTTTACGCCAATGGCTATATCGTCGTGCAGCAAAAATGCGCTGATGTTTTTTCACAATTTGAACTGGGGCAGACCGATCTTGTCTCCTGCAAAATATTGCAGGCCGACCGCAAGACAGAACTTGAGGGAACCTATTATGTGGTCAATTTTGGCACCCAAAAAAGTGCCTTCCTTCCGGAAAAATCGCAAGATCTTAAGCCTCCCTATGAATTCCCTGACGGAACATCATGGATTTTGCCATACGACCAGAAAAATGACCAAATTGCCGTTTCGGCTGCGGCCTTGGAGGGGCCTCACATGTGGTATGACCCCAAGTTGTTGAGGACTACTTTTATGTCGGGCGCTTTGCACGATGCACTGAAAATTGCAAAACTAGACAAACTTTTTAATTTTTATTCTTGTCGTGTTGTGGGGGCGTGAATCATGGCTGGGATTGGAATTACGGTGAATTACGGTGACACCTCACTTAATTGCAAATAACGGTCACAACGTATTACAGCCAATAGAATTACCGTACCACTCCACTCAGTTAGATAACGTGTGATAGCGCATTCTATGACAGCCAACAGCAACATCAATATTTTATAGAATATGCGGTCAGGTAATAAATGTTACGCTTTAACTTGCAGGGTCATGCTTCGCCTACTTCCCCTCATCTATCCCAATTCGCAAAAATGCGAATTGAGCTCCTTTCTTCTCCCGTTTAAGAAAAGGGAGAAAGCACTTGATTTAAGTGACAGTGCATTTAATTGACGTCGTTCAATAACCCTGCTAATCCATTTCCCATGGCACGCATCGCACGACTCGTCATCCCCAACCTGCCCCACCATATCACCCAACGCGGCAATGGTGGTCAGAGGGTTTTTTATAACGAGGCAGACTATATCGCTTTTCGGGATTTGTTGAGCGCCAGCTGCAAGGCGGCTAAAGTTTCGTGCTGGGCCTTTGCGCTGATGCCCACTCACATTCAGGCTATTCTAGTGCCGAAAACCGAAGATGGCTTGCGTGCAGCGCTGGCTCCTGTGCATCGCCGCTATGCCGGCATGATCAACGCGCGCAACAAAAAAACCGGGCATTTTTGGCAGGGGCGTTATGGCGCAGCCGTGATGGATGAGAGCCATCTGTTAGCCGCGTTTCACTATATTTTGCGCACCCCCGTCGAGGCCGGGCTGGCTGATACGCCTGCCAAATATAAATGGAGCAGTGCGGCTGCCTATCTCAAAGGCATTGACGATGGCTTGACCAATTCTGCGCCGATGCTTCGGCGGCTGCCTGATATTAAAAGCTTCTTGACGCGTGAGGCCTTGAACCTTGATGAGTTGATTGTGCGCGACGATGAAACCATCGGCCGCCCGCGCGGCGATGAAAAATTTATCCGTTCTCTGGAGCGTAAGACAGGCCGAGATTTGATGCCAGAAAAGCGCGGACCTAAGCCCATGAAGAAGAAGTGAGACGATAACCAAAATGCGCCATCACCGTAAATGATTATACTGGCGCTTTCCTGTGTCATCGTTTTTCTTGCTGCAATCGTGCGTGGCTTTTCAGGCTTTGGGTTCTCGCTGCTGACGATCACAGCGCTCTCGTTGTTTTATCCGCCCGCTGAAATCATCCCTTCGATATTCATGTTGGAATTGGCAGCCAGTGCAAATCTATTACCCAGCATTTGGAAGGACATCCATTGGAAATCATTAGGGCCGCTCACGCTTGGGTGCTTGATTGCCACACCTGTGGGTGTCTGGGCATTGGCCAATTTTCCTGCTGCTCCCATGCAGATTGCTTTGAGCATATTTGTTTTAGGCGCAACTTTTCTGATGTGGCGAGGCTACGCACTTAAAACCATGCCGGGGCCTTTTGCCTCGACACTGGCAGGCGCTGCCTCAGGATTGTCCAATGGCGCATTCGGCATTGGTGGACCGCCCGTGATCTTGTTTTATTTTGCTTCACCAGCGGGAAATTTGGCGGGGCGTGCTTCGTTAGTGGCGTTCTTTTTAGCTACCGATGTGATTGGCTTGGCCAATCAATCCGTACACGGATTAATCTCGTGGGCCACGGTGGTTCAAGCAGCGTTATACCTCCCTGCCCTTCTCGCTGGAGTTTGGATAGGGGCGCGGAGTTTCAAGGGTACTGATCCAGACACGTTCCGGAAATATGTGTTGGGGATACTGGCTGTGTTGGCTGTAATAATTTTTGTGAAAGCTGTGGTGCAGATCACATAGAACTTGCATCAGTGTAACTCATAAATCTAATCCGATATGGCCATTATTTTTTGCTTTGCTCAATCATCGGCCACCGCTTCAAACCCAAATGTTCCTCAAACCCATTGAAATCGCGATCCGCATGCAGCAGCGGAACATCATTCTCAATGCACCAAGTCGCAATCAGCAGATCCACGGTTCCTCGAATAGTGATGCCTTTGCCGCGCAACGCACGAAAGTTTGAGGCCGCGTGGACTGCCATCAACTTCCCGCCAACTTGCACTGTTTGAAAGTTATCAAACTCTTTTGCGACTTCTTTGGCTTTTTTCTCAATGCCAATCCCACGCAAGACCTCAACTAAAACCAAATCAGGAACTAATATGACGTGGTTCTGAATCGCATCTAACATCTGTTCTTTGGTCGATGTCATTTCGGGCCGATAGGCCGCAATCCAAGCACTGCTATCGGCGACCAGAATTAATCCCTGCGCCACGCGTCGATGTCCCAATCACCCTCAATTTTTCCCACAAACTTTAACATACCAAGCTGTTTATGCCTGCGGACTATGTCCTCCAATGCAATAACAACAGCTTCCTTCTTTGTCTTAGCCTTGGTCAACTTCATCGCCTCGGCCATCAGCTTGTCATCAATATCTATGTTCGTTCGCATAGCAAACCTCATGTGTATGAATTTTTAAATTATACACATTGCGTTTGCCTAGATCAACAAACAAAAAAGGCCCGGATCACTCCGGGCCTTTGGCTTATTCTATTGTCTCTCTCACTCAGCCGCAGCAGCAGGCAGCTGCGACTTCGTCTGCTCATCAATGATCAGCTTGTCGCGCTTATCCGCAATGGCGCGGAATCTTGCGAGCATGCCGCCGGTGCCGGCTGGGATCAGACGGCCCACGATCACGTTTTCTTTCAG
>JAYWEV010000033.1:0-2638 GCA_043779145.1 Aestuariivirga sp.
CACTCAGTCAAAATATCGGCAAGACCGATACGGTCAAAGGCTCTTATGACCAGAACAGCATTATTGCGGTTCAAAACGGCATGGCATGGAATAACGATATTGATACGGTGGGCGCCCTCGTCCAAGCCTTGAACGTAGCCAACACAACCAATGTCTCACTGACAAGTGCGGCCTCAAGAGCCACGTCTTGGCCAAAGCCAGTGACGGGAAAGGCTGCACTTTGCATTGCCGGAACAAGTGGCCAAGGTACTCAAAACGCCCCTTGCGCAACTTCATCCTGCTTAAGTGCTGGCGGGCAAGCAACAGGAGATGCGGGCTGCATCACCTCGCGCTTTAGAGACAGCTACGGCAACGTCATTGTCTATCTCACTTTGAAAACCGAAGTCTTCAACACCGAAAATACCAACCTCACTTTGTTGAACTGATTTGACAGGAGTAAAACCATGACCAAATTTTTGCCCAGATGTTTACTAAGTGCTTTGATGACCTCGACACTGATTGTCTCGGCTCATGCCGCCATTCCAGTGATTGACTCTGCCAATCTGGCTCAGGCCAACAAGATTGCCGATAACACAAGGCAAATCCTGGACGCAGACAAGAAGATTATGGAATTCACCCAGAAAACCCTCGAAGCCGTGACGGGTGATCGTTCCAGTGATGCGCAAGGTGATCTTGCCAAAATGTCTTTGGGTTCGGGCTTCTCCATGGGCAAAGCGCCTTCGCTAGGCTCCGTCATTACCGGAGGGTCACTGTCTTTCTCAGGCATGGGTTCGGGGTCGCAAGACTTGGTGTCAAAACTGATTACGGGCCTGCAACTTGTGAAAACGATTTCGGGACTGATCAACGGGCAATCCTTTGCTGGTGATCAAGCCTATCAGAACCAGGTCAATTCTGCTGCCACCATCACAGGCCTGATTGATTCCACCCAAGGGGCCGTCAAATCGAGAAGTGATGCCTTCACGCAAGGTGGACAGAAGATTGGACAGACCAAAGACCTCAAGGGTTCAATTGACCAGAACTCACAAATCCAGGTTCAGAACGGTTTGGCCGTGAATGAATTGACAGGTGTTACCAATACGGCGGTAGCTGCCGTCAACCAGCAAAACCTCGATTACATCAAGCGCATGTCTGACGTGACCCGCGCGTCGCATTTCACGCCGCAATAAGGAATTGTCTTTGCATGTCGAACAATTTTTAATGAGCTTTGTTCATAAAATCATTCTGTTGGCTGGGGTAGCACTTGCAATAGGTGGGTGCGCGCACCGCCCGTTGCTTGCCCCTTGCGAAATCTATGATGGCGTAACGCCAAGTTCTGGCTTGATCGCACCGACGGCTGACTGCGGCCCGCTTCGTCCTGTGAACGGATAGACCAGCATGGCGATATTGACTGATCTCTTTACCAAGGTTGACTCATTCGGCACCAATTTCGTGTCGCAAACCTATCAGTCGATTTCGTCTTTGCTCACCGGAGCTGGCGGCAGTGGAACCAACATCGCGGCCTTGCTGCTCATTCTCTATGTAATATTCTGGGGCTTTGGCATATGGGCGGGAACCGCCAAGGGAGGCCCCACAGAAATTGCCTTTAGGCTACTCAGGGTCTTTGCCATTTACACACTTGCCACGAGCTGGGGCGACTTTGATGTCTATGCCTATAAGATTTTCAACGCGCTTCCTTCAGCGATCGGCAATGCGTTGCTGACCACTGTCAGTGCCAACTCGACGGGAACCAGTGCCAATCTGAACACCTCGGACGGTGTGCAGAACGCGCTTCAGAATATGTATAATTCTGCGGGTGCCGGATTCGAAGCTTTCACCAAGAATGCCGGAATCATGAACCCCGGCCCCTATTTTCTGGGTGTGGTCTTTGTCGTTGTTTTAATTCTACTCATTGCCTATGCGGTTTTCCTGATCATTCTGGCCAAGCTTTTTATGTGGTTGCTCTTGGCTCTGGCTCCGATTTTCATTATCTCTTTGCTGTTTGGATTCTCGTCTCATTATTTCCAAGGTTGGCTGCGCACTCTCGTGCAATACATGATCGTGCAAGTTCTGGTTTATGGCTTTGTGGCCTTCTTCATCAATATCAGCCAGCAAATGTTCGATAAAATCAATCAAGCCAATGGCAGTTTTGAAACCACCGTGACCGAACTTTTCCCTGTGGTTTTGATTTCGGCAATCGGCATCATGTTGTTGAACCAGATTACCTATGTTGCCTCAAGCATTGTGGGTGGTGTGCCCATGGGACAGACAAGCTTTGGGCGGTTCTTATCGCGTGGTGGCAGCGCCTTGAGTGCGGCACCTAATGCGGCTCGCAATTGGCAACTTAATCGTCCTTCTCGCGGCGGCGGCGCTTCCATTAATGAACAGCGCCAATTCGCGGCCTCGACGCGAAGCAAAATTCTATCCAGTCAGTTTGAGGAAAGTGATGCGTACCGAAATATCGAAGCAAAACTAATAAAACGTTGATCTAACAGGGGCCAGTTACCTATGAAAAACAAACACGTTGGTGGGGACTCCCCATCAAGCGCGCGTCAACCGTCTATAGCGCCCCCATCTGTAGCGCCTCAAGCCTATTATGCCGACGGTCATACGTGGGAACAATCCATAGCACGCAAAGGTCGTGCCTCTCGCGCCCTTGCAT
>JAYWEV010000034.1:0-41478 GCA_043779145.1 Aestuariivirga sp.
ATTTACTTGAAGGAAATTCATTTTCTTTGAATAACGGTTTGGAAGGGCCTTATGTGCTCAGACTTTCTTCAATCGATGGTCGTTTGATTTTTGATCTGAGCAGTGCCACTGGAAAATTTGCAATTGGTCTCTCGCTTTCCCCATTTCGCCGCATTGTGAAAGACTATTTTCAAATCTGCGATAGCTACAATCAAGCCGTGCAATCTTCTAACCCACAGCAAATCGAAACCATTGATATGGCGAGGCGGGCTTTGCACAATGAAGGTTCGACGCTTCTACAAGAAAGACTGGCAGGCAAGGCTGAAATGGATTTCATGACAGCGCGCCGCTTGTTCACTCTGCTCTGCGCATTGATGTGGCGAGCATGATAACAAACAAATTGCCCAGCGCTGTTTTATTTGCCTGTACGCTCAATGCTATACGTTCGCCCATGGCTGCGGCGATCATGCACCACCACTTTGGTCATAAAGTCTACGTGGCTTCTGCAGGTATTGCTGCTGGCGACCCTGATCCATTCGTTGGAATGATCATGGATGAAATCGGCATCGACCTCAAAAAACATCGCCCGCATTCGTTTGAAGACTTAGAAGATTCAGTTTTTGATTTGCTCATTACGCTTTCGCTCGAAGCGAAAACAAGGGCAGATGAAATGTCGCGCACTCTGGCTATCGAGATCGAGAATTGGTCAGTGGCCGACCCCTCTCAGACCCAAGGCAGCCGTGAGCAGATTCTAGATGCTTACCGCGAAGTGCGTGATGACATTGTAAAGAAAGTAAAACTGCGCTTCGGCACTTAGATTTTAGGTTTGTGAACCGCCGTCTTTTCGTCGCCAGTGTTAAGTGTGCCAGTGGGCTCGATCAACATCAGATGTGTTTCTTCATCAGCAAAAGGACAATGCTCGACTGCTTTAGGCACAATATAGAGTTCGCCCGGATTTAACGTAACGATTCCGTCCCGAAGTCTAATTTTCAACTGCCCTTTCAAAACAAGAAAGAAGTCGTCCGTATCGGGATGATTATGCCAAACGAAATCGCCTTTGACCTTAACGACCATGATGTCGTTTCCATTGTAGTTGCCAATAATTTTGGGTGAATATGTTTCTAAAAAGAGAGAAAGTTTCTGTTCGAGATTTATAACTTCGGACATGTCAGAGCTTCCTTAAGAAAACTGAACGCACTTTATGATCGGCACCTTTGCGCAACACTAAATCGGCTCTAGGCCTCGTTGGCAAAATATTTTCACGCAAGTTTACGAGATTGACGGTGTGCCAAATGCGCGTTGCAAATTCTAACGCCTGTTCATCACTCAAAGACGCATAGCGATGGAAATATGACTTTGGGTCTTGGAACGCGCCGTTGCGCAACGTGAAAAAGCGCTCGATATACCATTCGCGCAGCAGCTCTACATCTGCGTCAATGAAGATCGAGAAATCGAAAAAATCTGACACGTTCGGAATACCGCGACCGTCACGCGGCGGGCGGCCTGTCTGCAGAACGTTGATACCTTCGACAATTAAAATATCAGGTTGATCGATAAGTTGCGTTTTATCTTTGAGCACGTCGTAAGTGAGATGCGAATAGAGCGGCACTTCCACATCGCGCTCGCCCGACTTTATATCAGACATGAAGCGCAAAATTTTTGGCAGGTCATAACTTTCAGGGAAACCTTTTCGCGCCATCAAACCTTCGCGCTCAAGCGTGGTATTCGGCATGAGAAAGCCGTCAGTGGTAACAAGATCAACCTTTGGCGTTGAAGGCCAGCGCGACAACAGCCGGCGGAGAATTCGCGCTGTAGTGCTTTTGCCGCCCGCCACGCTGCCGGCAACGCCAATGATATATGGTACTTTCAAATCTGAACGGTGCAGAAAGATATTTGATGCGCCAAATAGTTTTTGACTGGCTTGAACATAGAGATTAAGCAACCGCGAAAGCGGCAAGTAGATCATCTCAACTTCGCTCAGATCAATCTTGTCATTGAGTGAGCGCACTTCATCGAGATCGGCATCCGTTAAAGTGAGCGGCGTATCAGCTCGTAAATCGGCCCATTCTTCTCTCGCAAAACGCCTAAATGGGCTGACTTCACGTGCCAGATCTTCTTCAATATCAACCACGGCGTGATGCTTTCTCAATAATGCCGCTTGTGCCTTCGCGTGATTTCAAAACTGCCAGGACATCATCAACCGAAACATTGGTTGATTCGAGCAGAACCAATAAATGATAAAGAACATCTGCTGCTTCATTTGCGGTGTGCTTCTTTTCATTCAACACGGCGGCCAACGCAAATTCAAAAGCTTCTTCGCCAAATTTCTTGGCGCATTTTTCGGTGCCTTGCGACAGAAGTTTTGCAGTGTGGGATTCATCTGGCGATGCGGATTTTCGCTCGGCAATTTCCGCAGCCAACTTCTCTAATGTTTCAAATTTACTCATGCTGTCCCCTACGCATCGGAATGCCTGCTGCCTGCATATAGGCCTTGGCCTCACCAATCCTGAATGTTCCAAAGTGAAAAATAGATGCAGCCAGAACCGCCGTTGCATGACCGTCACGAATGCCTTCAACCAGATGTTCCAAGGTGCCGACACCGCCTGAGGCAATGACGGGGATCGACACCGCATCAGCAATAGCGCGCGTCAAAGCGATATTGAAACCTTTGCCCGTTCCGTCCCTGTCCATTGAAGTAAGCAGAATTTCGCCAGCACCCAGTGAGGCAACTTCTTTTGCGAAATCCACAGCATCAATGCCCGTTTCTTTGCGGCCACCATGGGTGAAGATTTCGAATTTATCGGGCGACGTTTCCTTGGCGTCAATCGCCACGACAATGCATTGGCTGCCAAATTTTTCCGCTGCCGCTTTGACAAACGCGCGGTCAGAAACCGCAGCACTGTTGATTGAAACTTTATCTGCGCCAGCCAACAATAGATTGCGAATATCTTCAAGCGTGCGAACGCCACCACCGACGGTCAGCGGCATGAAACATTGTTCTGCGGTGCGCTTGACCACATCAAACATGGTTCCACGATTTTCATGGGTGGCGGTGATATCGAGGAAACATAATTCATCAGCACCCGCCGCATCATAGGCCCTTGCGCACTCAACAGGATCGCCCGCATCACGCAGATCAACGAAGTTCACGCCTTTCACAACTCGACCATCTTTAACATCAAGGCAAGGGATCAAACGCATCTTTAACATCAGCGACCTCCCGAAACACGAAGCAACGAACCTGTCGTATAAGATGATTGGTCGCTTAATAAAAATAGAACCGCATGAGCTATTTCTTCTGCAGTGCCGATGCGCTTCATCGGAATTGTGGGGCGAATGCGTTCGACGCGACTAGCATCGCCCGTCGATTTATCATGAATCTCTGTTTCGATCATGCCGGGTACCACCGCATTAACGCGAATGCCTTCCTCGGCTACTTCACGCGCCAAGCCATAGGTGAAGCTTTCAACCCCGCCCTTGCTGGCCGCATACCAAACATATTCACCGGGGGCTCCCAGCAGTGCCGCCGCTGATGATAAATTCACGATCGCACCACCAGCTCCGCCGCGCTTTGTCGACATGCGGCGCACAGCTTCTTGCGCCACCAACAACTTCCCCATGAGATTGATGTCGATCACATTGCGCATGGTGTCATATGACACATCCGCAAACCGGCTGCTCTTGCCAGTGATGCCAGCGTTGTTGGCAATATGTGTAATCTTGCCCAAATGCTTTTCTGTTTCATCAAACAGGCGGAGCACATCATCGGGCTTGCTTACATCGGCCTGAATGGCAATCGCTTTGCTACCCGCCTTTTGAATATCCGCCACCACCTGCGCCGCACTTGCAGCATCATTGTGATAATTCACACACACAGTATAACCATGCTTTGCACCCAGCCGCGCAATCGCCGCCCCAATGCCGCGCCCACCGCCAGTGACAAGAAGAACTTTCATGCTACCCTCAACATTTGCAAAGCTTCCGCTGCATCAAGCCTGCCATCATAAAGGGCGCGCCCTGTGATGGCGCCTGCAAGTTTTCGCGCGTCGGGTTGCATCATACGTTTGATGTCTGCCATTGAAGCTAGACCACCTGAGGCAATCACGGGTATCGATACTGCATCAGCCAAGGCCAAAGTGCTGTCCCAATTAATGCCAGTCAAAATCCCATCGCGATCAATATCAGTATAGATAATTGCGGCAACTCCAGCGCCTTCGAATTTCTGCGCCAGCTCAATTACACCCAGTGTCGAAGCCTCGGCCCAACCTTCCACTGCCACCTTGCCACCTTTGGCATCAATGCCGACGACAATCTTGCCGGGGTATTTTTTGCAGGCCTCTTTAACGAGAGCAGGGTCACGCACGGCGATTGTTCCCAAAATCACCCGGGCCAAACCCTTTTTCAACCAGCTTTCGATGTGGGCAAGTGTGCGAATGCCTCCGCCAAGCTGAACCGGATTCTTGGTGACTTTCAATATGGCTTCAACAGCTGCACCATTCACGGATTGACCTTCAAACGCGCCGTTCAAATCTACAACATGCAACCAATTGAAACCCTGCTGTTCGAATGCAAGCGCTTGTGCAGCAGGACTCTCGTTGTAAATCGTCGCCTGATTCATATCGCCGAGTTTGAGGCGCACGCATTTGCCGTCTTTGAGATCAATGGCAGGGAAGAGGATCAAGGCCGCCACCTCAAGAAATTCGCAATCAATGCCAGACCAAGCGCTTGGCTCTTCTCAGGGTGAAACTGCGTACCTACAATATTATCGTATCCAGCCATGGCGGTCACTTCGCCGCCATAGTCGGCGGTGGCGATCAAGTCTTCTGGCAGTGTTGGCTTCAAATGATAGCTGTGTACGAAATAAGCATGCCGGCCTTCATCGCCAACAAGAATTCCGTCGAGCAAAGCGTGCTGCCCTTCAGGTCGAATGGTGTTCCAGCCCATATGAGGGATTTTTAAAGTCTTATCAGCGGGCGCGATAGGCACCACATCGCCGGCAATCCAGCCAAGCCCCGGGGTTACCTCATGCTCAACACCGCGCGTGGCCATGAGTTGCATGCCAACGCAAATGCCGAGAAAGGGTTTGCCTTTAACGATCACCTGATCTTGCAGAGCCGCGCGCATGCCATCAATGGCCAGCAGACCATTGCGGCAATCTTTGAATGCCCCAACGCCGGGCAGCACGATGCGCTCGGCTTTTTCTAAATCTTCGGGCTTGTTGGAAACAATAATTTGCGCCTTGATTTTGTTGTCATGAGCCGCGCGTTCAAATGCCTTGGCAGCCGAATGCAAATTGCCTGAGCCATAATCAATGATAACAGTTTTCATCAGCCAGCTAGCGTGCCTTTGGTGGAGGGGATTGTGTTTGCCTGACGTGGATCAATCTCAATCGCCACGCGGAGCGCACGCGCCAATGCTTTAAAGCAACTCTCAGCAATGTGATGCGCATTTTCGCCATTCGCATTTTCAATATGCAGCGTGATGCCGGCATTCATGGCAAAAGCTTGAAACCACTCGCGCACCAATTCAGTATCAAACGTGCCAATCTTCTGGCGCGGAAAATTCACTTTGAAAATTAGGAACGGACGCCCCGATACATCAATGGCGCAGCGTGTGAGCGTTTCATCCATCGGCAAATCAGCGGATGCATAACGGCGGATGCCTTTGCGGTCGCCTAAGGCTTTCGCCACCGCTTGACCCAAGGCGATGCCACAGTCTTCAACCGTGTGATGGTCATCAATATGCAAATCGCCCTTGGCTTCAATCTTCATATCGATCAGAGAATGCCGCGCCAGCTGTTCCATCATATGATCGAAAAAGCCTACTCCGGTTTTCATGTCATACGTGCCTGTGCCGTCAAGCGACACGGAAGCCGAAACCGAGGTTTCAGTGGTTTTACGGGTGATTAAAGCTTGGCGCATGGTTTTACCCTTTCAGGGGCTGGCCTTAGCAGATGCAACATAAATTGGCTACACGCCCTTTAAAATTCTGACACAAACGCTTAAGTCATGGCGACAAAAGGAATTCCAGACATGAGTGACCCGACAAATTGGCATGGCACCACCATTCTTGGTGTGCGCAAAGGCGGCAAGATTGTAATCGCTGGCGATGGTCAAGTGAGCATGGGCCAAACCGTGATGAAGGGAAATGCTCGCAAAGTGCGGCCGTTAGGTGCAACGGGTGTGATCGCCGGATTTGCCGGGGCAACAGCGGATGCCATGACCCTGTTTGAGCGGCTAGAAGGTAGGCTAGAGCAATTTCCAAATCAGCTTACACGGGCTTGCGTTGAGATGGCCAAAGACTGGCGTACCGACCGCTATCTGCGCCGCCTTGAAGCGATGATGATTGTGGCCGATAAAAGCGTGTCGCTGGTTTTGACAGGCACAGGTGATGTGTTAGAGCCGGAACATGGCGTGGTGGCTATCGGTTCTGGTGGCAACTACGCGCTGGCCGCCGCACGTGCTTTGATGGACACCGATATGGATGCTGAAGCAATTGCGCGCAAGGCGATGGCGATTGCAGCGGATATTTGTGTTTATACTAATGGAAATTTAACGGTGGAGATACTCGATGCTCATTGAACTTATTACTCTCGCACCCGTCATTCCCGCGAAGGCGGGAAGACGGTTTAGGGGGAGCTAAATAAACATGACAAACTTTACTCCCCGCGAAATTGTATCGGAACTTGATCGCTACATTATCGGCCAGACGGATGCCAAGCGTGCTGTGGCTGTGGCGCTGCGTAATCGTTGGCGGCGGCAGCAGCTGACCGGGCAGATGCGCGAGGATGTTGTTCCGAAGAATATCTTAATGATCGGGCCAACAGGTGTGGGCAAGACTGAAATTGCGCGCCGGTTAGCGAAGCTTGCTAACGCGCCTTTTTTGAAAGTCGAGGCCACGAAGTTTACTGAGGTAGGTTATGTAGGCCGCGATGTGGATCAGATTGTGCGAGATCTGCTTGAGGCCGGAATTGGCATGGTAAAAACGGCGAGGCGCAAGGATGTGGAAGCTGCGGCCCATGCTGCGGCTGAAGACCGTGTGGTGTCTGTGCTGGTTGGTGAGACTGCATCGGAGTCGACTCGCGATTCCTTCCGTAAGAAACTGCGGGCTGGCGAACTGAACGAAAAAGAAATTGAAATTCAGGTGGCCGACACCGGAGGTGCTCCAAGCTTTGATATTCCTGGCATGCCTGGTGGATCGGCTTCGATCATCAACATCACCGATATGATGGGCAAGGCTTTTGGCAATCGCACCAAGGCACGCAAAGTGACTGTGGCACAGGCGCATGAAATTTTGATGACCGAAGAAAGCGAAAAACTGCTCGACCAAGACAAGATTATCCAAGAGGCCATTGAGAGCGTTGAGAATAACGGCATTGTGTTTTTGGATGAGATTGACAAGATTGCTTCGAGGTCAGATCGCGGCGGTGCTGATGTTTCTAGGGAGGGTGTGCAACGTGATTTGCTACCGCTCATCGAAGGTACCACCGTTTCGACCAAGCATGGCCCGGTCAAGACCGATCATATTTTGTTTATCGCATCCGGCGCATTTCATGTGGCCAAGCCATCAGACTTGTTGCCCGAGTTGCAGGGCCGTTTGCCTATTCGCGTGGAGTTGAAAGCATTGGGCCAGGATGAGTTTCGGCGGATTTTGACCGAGCCTGAAACGAGCTTGATCAAGCAATATAAGGCGTTGCTGAAAACTGAAAATGTAAACCTCAACTTCACTGAAAATGGCGTGATTGCAATTGCACGCATCGCAGCGGAGATTAACGGCTCAATCGAAAATATTGGTGCTCGCCGTTTGCAAACGGTGATGGAGCGCATTCTTGATGATGTGAGTTTTACGGCGACTGACCGCGCTAATGAAACCATCGAGATCGACGAAGCTTATGTCATCAAACACGTCGGCGCGTTGGCCAAGAATGTGGATTTGAGCAAGTTTATTTTGTGAGGGAAATTCCCTCCTCCTAAAGCGTTTTGACTTTTTAAAGAAAAGTCAAAATCGCGGTAAGGAAGAGGGATGAAAAACGTTAGAGCAATTTACCCATCGCTACGGCTGTATCGCTCATGCGGTTGGAGAAGCCCCACTCATTGTCATACCATGTCAGGATGCGAACAAAAGTTCCTTCCAGAACTTTAGTTTGATCCATGTGGAATGTCGATGAATGTGCATCATGGTTGAAATCGATCGACACATTTGGCTGGGTTGTGTAGCCAAGAATGCCTTTCAAATGACCTTCTGATGCCGACTTAATGGCGGCATTGATTTCTTCAACTGTCGTTGCGCGCTTGGTTACGAATTTGAAATCAACAACAGACACGTTCGGCACAGGCACTCGAATCGACGTGCCATCCAAGCGACCTTTCAGCTCAGGAATGACGAGGCCGATGGCCTTGGCCGCGCCTGTCGATGTTGGGATCATGGACATGGCAGCGGCGCGGCCACGGTACAAATCCTTATGCATCGTATCGAGGGTTGGTTGGTCACCAGTGTAAGCATGGATCGTGGTCATGAAACCGTGGTCAATGCCAACAACGCCGTGTAGCACCGATACGACAGGTGCCAAGCAGTTGGTGGTGCAGGACGCGTTTGAAACAACGATGTGATCTTTGGTCAGGCCTTGATGGTTGACTCCGTAAACAACTGTGAAATCTGCGCCATCAGCCGGTGCCGAAACCAGCACGCGTTTTGCGCCAGCGGTCAAATGGGCTGAGGCTTTATCCTTGGCAGTGAAAATGCCGGTGCATTCCAAAGCGATGTCAACACCCAGTTCTTTCCAAGGCAATTGCGAGGGATCCTTCACGGCGGTCACTTTGAACTTATCAGAGCCGATGTTGATGGAGTCGCCATCAACTTTTACTTCATGGGGAAAGCGGCCATGAACGGAGTCAAAGCGCAGCAAATGTGCGTTGGTTTCAACTGGGCCCAAATCATTGATCGCCACCACGTCAATATCCGTGCGGCCTGATTCATAAATGGCGCGCACAACATTGCGCCCGATGCGACCGAAGCCATTAATTGCAACTCTTACCTTAGCCATAATTCTTCCTCATGTTTTGATTTCGCGGTGCTTATAGAGGAATTGCGACGTTACGAAAGCAAAAAATGAGGTGCGCCCATCATTTTGTGGATGGGTGCTATGTGTTCGGGCTTATTTCTTGGGCGGAGCTGGTTTTTTGGCAGTAGGTTTTTTGGCAGCCGGTTTTACTGTCAGAACTTCTGCATCGACTATGGCTGTGGCGCGGGCCCAATGAACTTCGGCTTGGTCTTCAGGTTGGCCTTCTTCTTCCCATATTTTATGGGCAATTTCGGCGACGCGTTGATCGCGGCCAACGGTGTTTACGTGTGTCATTGTAGTCCCCATCAATGTAGTCCCCATCAATTCAAGTTGGGAATGAGCTTATGCCATAAAATGGTGCGTCGCACAATAATTTAAGGTGCGCTGTTGCGTCGCAACATATTTGACAATCAGGGTGTATGACTATATGACTATATGACTTTCCAAAATTTCGGAATTAGTCATGCACGTCAGAATGAAAAAAAGAGGTCAGGTCACAATTCCCGCAGCTTTGCGGGCGCAAATTCATGCTGAAACGGGGGATGTGTTTGAGACCGTGGTTGATGATGGCAATATTGTTCTGCGCCCGCAGATTATTTCAGAACGCGGCAAAGCTTTAACCCAAGGCGTTGACATTGGCAGATGGGTGGGTGCTGGCAAAGGCTTGTTTCAAACGCCAGCTGAAGCTCAAGCCTTCATCCGCGCTGAGCGCAAGCAATGGGAGTAAGGCAGGCCATTAAAGGCAAGCGGGTTTATTTCGACACCAATGTTTTTATCTATTTGGTTGAAGGCTACGCAGCCTTTGAAACTTCGCTGAACGACATCCGCGATAGTATCTTTCATCAGGAAGTGGATATTTTTACGTGCGAACTTACCTTGTGCGAAGTTTTGGTTGTGCCATTTCGTTCAAACAATACTGAGTTGGTGAACATCTACCGCCAGTTCATCCAAGATAGCGGTGCATTCAATGTGTTGCCCACCAAACTTGAAACCTACATCCGTGGCAGTCTCTTTCGTGCCCAAATGGGATTGAAAATGGCTGATGCGATTCACACGGCGACTGCCGTGGAGTGCGGGTGCGAAGTTTTTGTTTCGAATGATACTGGATTGAAAGTACCGAAGGGGATGGCGTTGGTGGGGCTGTGAACGACAAAAACGATGTTTGTCTCTGCAGCTAGGCGAATATAGCAAAAGGCCAAGTGAGCGCTCTTTACCTCAAGCTCAAACCTTCACCCACTTCCCATTCTTCGCCGATGATTTCACGCACGCTTCAATAAACGCCATGCCTGCAACGCCGTCTGCTATGCCGGGGAATTGAACGTCTTTGTCCAACTTCTTGCCTGCACGTTTGGCTTCAATCGCCCGCGCCACCTCCGTGTAGATGTTGGCGAAGCCTTCGAGGTAGCCTTCGGGGTGGCCGGGGGGGACTCGTGTTACTCTGGCTGCGGATGGGCCGCTGCCGGCACCGCCACGAGTGATCAACCGCTTCTCGCCGCCGAGTGATGTGAACCACAAATAATTAGGATCAGCCTGCACCCATTCGATGCCGCCCTTGGTGCCGTAAACCCTGAGCTTTAAACCATTCTCATGGCCCACCGCCACTTGGCTTGCCCAGATATGACCCTTTGCGCCGCCCTTATAATGCAGGCGCACATCCACATCATCATCAAGCTTGCGACCTTTCACAAAGCTGGTGAGTTCGGCGGAAAGTTCCGTGGCCTCAAGCCCCGATACAAAACAACCCAGCTGATAAGTATGCGTGCCGATATCGCCCACGCAACCGCCAGCCCCTGAGCGCTTTGGATCGGTGCGCCAAGCTGCTTGTTTTTGACCGGTCTTTTCCAAATCAGTGGCCAACCAATCTTGCGGATATTCGCCTTGCACCAAGCGGATGTCACCTAAGTCGCCTGCCTGCACCATTGCTTGAGCATGGCGGATCATCGGGTAACCCGAATAGTTATGGGTGAGAGCAAATATGACTTTCGGATTTTTCTTCAGCAATGCGGCCAGCGCTTCGCCTTCTTTCAAGTTCAGCGACATAGGCTTGTCGCATATCACATGAATGCCCGCTTCGATGAAGGCTTTGGCCACCGGATAATGCATGTGGTTTGGGGTCACAATGGAAACGGCTTCGATGCCGTCAGCTCGAGCAGCTTCCATCTTCGCCATGGTTTTATAATCATCGTAAATACGGTCGGGGGCGAGGCCCAGTTCCTTGCCGCTGGCTTGCGCCTTGGCCGCGTCAGCTGAAAGTGCTCCCGCCACGAATTCGTATTTATCATCAATGCGCGCGGCGATGCGGTGCACCGCGCCGATAAACGCGCCCTGCCCGCCACCCACCATGCCATAGCGGATGCGGCCTGAATGTTTCGTCGATTTTCTGCCTTCAATGGCCATGGTGTTGTTCCTCAGATATTGTTGAGCAGGCCTTCCAAATATTCTTGGCGGCCAGATTTGGGTTGGGGTTCGATTTTATCTTTGTGCACGCGCGCGGCAATGGCTTCGAGGCTTGCACCTTTTTCCAACATGGCTTGGTTTGTGGGTTCACTCCATTTGGCGTAGCGCTTATTCACTTCAGCATCGAGTTTGCCGTCTTCAATAATTTTCGCAGCGTTGAGCAAAGCCTGCGCACAAGCATCCATTGAGGCCACATGCGCATAAAGCAAGTCATCTGGATCGAGTGATTGACGACGGATCTTCGCGTCGAAATTCATGCCGCCTGAGATGAAGCCGCCAGCGCGGATGACTTCGATCATCATCAGCGTGAGCTCTGGCACATTCATCGCAAACTGATCGGTGTCCCAGCCCACTTGATAGCCGCCGCGATTAAGATCAAGCGAACCGAAAATGCCGAGCGCTGAAGCCAATGCGATTTCATGTTCAAATGTATGGCCCGCGAGAATGGCGTGGTTTTGTTCGATGTTCATCTTCACATCGTTTTCAAAACCATATGATTTGAGTAGGCCGTAAATGGTAGCCACGTCATAATCATATTGGTGTGTGCTTGGTTCCTTGGGCTTTGGTTCGATCAGGATTGGGCCTTTGAAGCCGATCTTGTGTTTATAATCGACAACGAGTGACAAGAAGCGGCCAGCTTGTTTCAGCTCTTGGCCGATTTTGGTGTTGATCAAGGTTTCATAGCCTTCACGGCCGCCCCACATCACATAATTCTCGCCGCCCAAATCATGTGTCACGTCGAGGCAGTGCTTTACCTGCGCTGCGCAATAAGCAAACACATCGGGATCAGGGTTGGTTGCCGCTCCTGCCATGAAGCGGCGGTTGGAGAACATGTTGGCCGTGCCCCAGAGCAGTTTTTTATTATGCTTGGACATTTGCTTTTCAAGAATTTTGGCGATGTTTGTGACGTTCGCATTGAATTCTTGAAGCGAGTTTCCTTCCGGCGCGATGTCGAGATCATGGAAGGTGAAATAATCAATATCGAGAATGCGCAAAGTTTCAAACATCACATCAGCTTTGACGGATGCCGCCTTCATCGGGTCGGCCATATGGTGCCATTCGCGGTTGAAGGTTTCACCACCAAATGGATCGCCACCTGGCCAGCAGAGCGTGTGCCAATAGCAAACCGCAAAGCGCAAATGATCGCGCATCGTTTTGCCCATGACTTTCTGGTCTGGGTTATACCAGCGATAGCTCAGCGGATTGGTGGAAGTTGGGCCAGCGTATTTAATGGGGTCAGTAATAGAATAAAATTTCATTTGATGTCCTTAATAGCTGGGTAGATTTTTGTATAATTCTTGTAAGCTGCTTCATAGGCCGCTTTGATTTTTGCATCGGGCAAAATTGTTTTGGCCACTTTGGGTGCGGTGCAGACCGTTTTATACGACGCGCCTGTGGCTGCCATTAATGCCATGCGCGCACCACCAAATGCACCGCCCACATCACCAGCCACCGGCAGATCAACAGGCACGCCTAAAACTGTGGCAATGATTTTGAGCCAGAGTTCCGAATGCGTGCCACCCCCCACGGCCATCACGCGCATTACATTGGTGCCTGCGTCTTTTAATGCCTCCAGTGAATCGCGGAAGGCAAAGGCCACTCCATCCATCACCGCATGGGTCATTTCCTTTGCACTGGTTTCATGGGCGAGGCCTAAGAACGCTCCGCGAATTTGTGCATCACCCACTGGTGTGCGCTCACCTGACAAGTAAGGAAGAAATAAAGCTGGCGATGGACTTTCAAGTTTTTTACCCAAGGCGGCTGTGAGTTTGGGTGCGGGAGTTTTGAGCAGACCTGCAAGCCATTCCAGACTGTCGGTGGCCGAGAGAATAACACCCATCTGATGCCAGGTATTTGGCACGGCATGACAGAACGCGTGAACCGCTTTGCCAGCATTCGGGCTGTATTTATCGTTGGACACAAACAGCACGCCGGATGTGCCGATGGAAATCAAGGCTTGGCCATCTTTCACAGCGCCAATGCCAACAGCGGCAGCGGCATTATCGCCACCCCCACCTGCAACAACAGGCCGGAGCGGCATGCCCCACGCTTTGGCGAGGGCAGGCGTGATTTGACCTGTGGCATCTGTGCCTTCAAAAAGTTCCGGCATCTGGTCGCGGCGCATATGGGTGGCGCTCAGCATGCGGTCAGACCATTTGCGGTTTGCCACATCAAGCCAATAGGTGCCGCTGGCGTCCGACATGTCGGAGCCATAAGTTCCGGTCATGCGGAAGCGGATGTAATCTTTGGGCAATAAAACTTTGGCGACTTGACCAAATATTTTTGGCTCATGTTTGCGCACCCAGAGCAGCTTGGGCGCAGTGAAACCAGCCAACGGAATGTTGCCCGTAATATCCATCGCCTCGGGGCATGAGGCCAGAATGTCTTTGCACTCCTCAAAGCTGCGCGCGTCATTCCAGAGGATGCAGGGCCGTAAAACTTTGCCATTTCTATCAAGCAGCGTTGCGCCATGCTGTTGACCAGACATGCCGATGCCTGCCACTTGGGCGATGCCTTTGGATTTTGCTTTGCGCAGTTGAGCAACAACCAAGTTGGCGGCTTTCCACCAATGTTCGGGGTTCTGCTCTGACCAGCCGGGATGGGGCCTGAAAACTTTGAGGGGCGATGAAGCCGTGGCAATGATCTTCTGCTTGGCGTCGATCAATACGCCTTTGACACTCGACGTGCCGAAATCCAAACCCAGATACATCAGGCGCTCCCATGCGGTTTTCTTTGCACAATGGCACCAAATGGGCCGGCTTCCAAGATGTTGACGACTGGTTTCTTCGATTTATTTTGGAGAGCAAAGTAATTCGTCAGGTTTTGAGCGCAGCGGTCACCACGGCATGGGCGATGGCTTGGGGCCTCGAAGCATAAAGGCCTTCGGGGTGCGTTCCATCTAGCATCATTTCAAGATCAGCACGGGTGAACCAGCGGGCATCTTCGAGTTCTGCAGGGTCAAGTTTGATTTCGGTGGTAGTTGCTTCGGCGATCATGCCAATCATCAGGCTTGAAGGGAAAGGCCAAGGCTGGGTGGTCACATATGAAACTGCGCCCACTTTAATGCCTGCTTCTTCCAAAACTTCGCGGGCCACGGCTTGTTCAATGGTTTCGCCTGGCTCCATAAAGCCAGCCAGAGCCGAGAACATGTTTGGTGGCCAGCTTGCTTGGCGGCCCAAAAGAACTTGATCGCCATGGCGCACCGCCATGATGACAACGGGATCTGTGCGCGGGAAATGCTCGGTCTGGCACGAAGGGCAAACGCGCTTGTATCCGGAATCCGCCATTAACGATTTCGCACCACATTTGGCGCAAAAACCATGTGTGAAATGCCAATGCAATATGCTGCGAGCTTGCGCCAAGATTGATAGGCGCTCTTGGGTCAGGCCCCCTTCAATCATCAGGGATCGCATGGGAATTAAACTTTCACTGGGCTCTACCGCACGTGCAAACCAAGCATGGCCTTTGGGGTCTTCGCCCAGATAAATTGCATCACTTTCAGGCCTGTCATTCGACGTAAAAAGCCTGTCATTTTCCATACGAACAGTGTCGCCCGCAATCTGCACCACATGGGTTGTCGAATCGTTGCGGCGCCTTGCAATAAAGTCGGCATTTGCGCGATTATTGGCATTGCGGTCGAGCGGCGAAGTAACAAAGGCCAGACGGGTCATTCAGATTAAGCCCTAAAATATCAGTGGTTATGGTCGTTTGGTAAAAAACATCAAGAGTTTAACGCAATATTTACCAAGAACGTTAACTTATGGGGGATGAAAATCCGTGTTGCGGGTGATTTGCGCAGTCAAATTACGTACATGTTGGAGAGTTAGAGTCGATGAAGCCAGGAATTCCATGGAGCGTTAAGGGTGTCGAACCTGAATTGCGCGAGATTGCCAAAACAGCGGCCCGCCGCTCGGGCATGACATTGGGCGAATGGTTGAATTCTGCAATTAATGAACAAGCCGATGGTCCCGTTTCTGAAACAGCTTCGTCTCCGGATAAGGTAATTGCGGGTCGGATTTCGACGCATCCTATTGAACGTGCTGCCACCCGTCTCGAAGACATTGCCGAACAGCTGTCACGCTTAGCAATGCGCGAAACTGAAACAGCACCGCGCTATGTTTCACCGCCACAAGAAGATAATGGAAATTTTGCGCGGATTCTCAGCCGTGTTGAAAGCAACGAACGCCAGACCGTTGAAGCTTTTACGGCTGTTAATGAACGCCTGGCACTTTTGGGGCGTCAGTTTCAGAAGGCTCAGCCTGTTGTCGCACCTAAACCAGAAGAATCTCCGGGGTTTATGGCGCTTGAAAAAGCCGTACGCAATATCGTTGAGCATTTGGAAGTTTCGGAAAAGCGCACGCGCGATAATCTGAAATCCTTGCAAGACCGCATTGGCGATATGACGACGCGAGCTTCAAACACAAATAACGAACAAGTGCTTCGTCAAGCGCCCGCCTTCTCCGCACTTGAAAACCGCTTGTCTGAATTGGCGCAGCGCATTGATCAAAGCCAAAGTCAGTCGGCTCCGGGCCTTCCTGATTTGTTGCGCCGCGAACTGGATGAACTTGCAGGCCGCATTGAAACGGTTCGCGATTCTGCTGAGTCTCTGGCGCAAAAAGCACAGACGCAAGCCGTGCAGGCGAGCCAAGCTGAACTTCGCATCATTGAGCAACGCATTCTTGGTCTTTTGCGTGAAGCGCAAACGTCAATGGTGGCGAGTTCTAACAGCCCAGCTGAAATTCTGCGCTTCCGCGGCGAAATTGAAAAACTTAACGCACGCATCGATGAAACGGGCAAGGGTGCTGCATCAGACCGTGACGTGACAGCCCTCCGCGTGGCGGTTGAACAACTTTCGACCCGCGTGGCACAGGGTGCTGATACACGTCCCTTGGTTGATATGGATCGCCGCCTGCTCGACCTTACTCAAAAGCTAGAACAAACTCAGGCGCAAACCCGCGAAATGCCACAGCTCAATGAACTTGAGCGACGCATGGCTGAGCTTGATCAGCGCCTTGAACACGCATTGACGTCGCAAAGCCCAGCACCACAACACAACGACGACATTGTGCATCATCTTGCTGTGGTCAATGACCGTCTGAGCAAAACTGAACATCAACTTTCGCATCTTGAGACCATTGAGCGGGCCATTGCCCAGCTTTATGATTCAGTTGAACAAAACCGCGACTGGAGCAAACAAGTGGCTGAAGAAGCCGCAACCCGCATGGGCCAGCAGGTGATGAGCCAGCAGCAGCAAGGTGTTGCGGCCTTGGGCGGATCGCCTGAAATCATGGCCTTGGAAGAAGGCCTTAAAGCAGTGCGTGAGGCTTCTCAGGGTGCAGATCACCGCAATCAGGAAACACTTGAAGCGGTTCATGAAACACTTGAACAGATTGTAGCGAAGCTTTCAGAACTTGAAACTGCTGCCATTGGGCAACGTGTGGCACAAGCTGCTGCGCCCACCATGGCACCGATTATTTCCGCTTCTGCTCCAGATCCCTTCCAAGTTCCGAGTGTTGATGCTGAGACATCAGTCGGCGAATTTATACCGCCGCAGTTTGAACCCGAAAATATTGTGCCCGAACCAAGTACCAATCCATTTGAGCCTGCCCCATCTGCTGGGTTTGCAGGCTATAACCCGTTTGACGCTTTGGCTAAAGCGTCTACCGATGAACCCACAGCGCCCGATGATTATATTGCTGCGGCTCGCAAAGCGGCTCAGGCTGCAAATGGCGTTCAGAAAGGTAATATTCTTTCTGGCTTAACACCTGGTGTTTCAAAAAAGACCGAACAGGCTTCAAAGAAATTATTGAGCTTTAAGATGCCGTTCAAGAAGGGCCCGAAGGCCGCAAAAGTTGCGGCTTTGCCTGGTGACGTAAAACTTCCACCAGAGATTAAACCTGCAAATAACAATGCGACGGGCACCAGACGCACTTTGATCCTGTCGGGTCTTCTTGCACTCAGCATGGTTGCCTTCTTTGTAACCAAAAACATTATCGGTCATCAAGCAGTTGCTCCTGCGCCAACACCAGTTGTGGCGGAACAACCTGCAGCACCTGTGGTCACAACTCCTGCTCCAGCTGCCATTGCGCCTGTCCAAGATGCTGCCCCAGCTGCGCAACCCCTGCCGCAAGCCGTTCAACCAGCACCGTTGGAGCAAACGCCTGCTGCTGCACCCATTGTCGAACAACATAGTGACAGTTCAACCACCACTGAACCAGATAGCATTCTTACGGGATCACTGCCCGCTGCCAATGCGCCTAAGCCCGCATCTATTGATTTGGCCATAGGCAATGACAGCTTGCGCAGATCTGCTTTAACCGGCGATGCGAACGCACAGTTTGTAATTGCTACGCGTTATCTGAATGGCGAAAATGTTTCGCCTGATGCGGCCAAGGCAGCGTATTGGTATGGGCGTGCGGCTGTCGCTGGCTTAGCACCAGCCCAATACCGGATGGCTACACTTTATGAGCGCGGAACGGGCGTTGAACGCAATATGCAGGCTGCTCTCTCATGGTACGAGCGTGCCGGAGCATTAGGCAATGTTAAAGCCATGCATAATGCCGCTGTTATTTCTGCTGGTAATGATGCTGGTGCTGCCGATTATGCACGTGCGTTTAAATGGTTCACGCTGGCTGCAAATCATGGGCTTAAAGACAGTGAATTCAATTTGGCGGTTTTGATTGAACGCGGCATGGGCACCAGTGTTAATCTGCCCGAGGCCCTGTTCTGGTATAAAGCAGCGGCAGCACAAGGCGATACAGATGCGAGAACGCATGCTGACGCTTTAGCCAAGTCTTTGCCGCTTGCTACCGTGCAAGCAATCGAAGCGCGGTTGAAGGCTTGGGTGCCTGATAAAGCGCCGGATGCGGCTAATGTAGTGGCCGTTAATGATGCCACTTGGAAAGGTGCTGATTCCTCAGCCCAAAAAAGCGCTGCAGAGAGCCCCGCTCCACAAAACTTGGTCGGCAAGGCCCAAGGCCTGCTCGATAAGCTTGGTTATAATATTGGAACTGCTGACGGAAAATTAGGTGGACGCACGTCAAATGCCATTCGCTTGTTCCAGCTGCAACAGGGCATGAAAGTGACAGGGCAAATTACCCCTGAATTGATTGCTGCGATGGAATCGAAGACAGGTTGATGAATTTAGAGTGAGAAGCGGTGCAAACCGCTTTTCCCAATCATCCAGATTTTCGTATGTTCTGAATCAAACAGACCTTTGAACGGAACTGATGTGATCGACAACCCGCCCGTATAGGCCCCGAAGGCTGGCATGATGAGACGCGTATGATCGGCGATAAAGCACTTTCCTCGCACATGCCGGCCACGCAGGTTGAGGCCGCAACCGGGATGTAAGTGGCCTGCGATTTCAATTTCATCTTTTAATTTTTTGCTCGGCTCATGGCGCATCGTGAGTGAACCCAAACTGATTGTTTCAGCGCCTTGCCCGCCCAATGATTGAGGCGGATGCGGATCATGATTGCCAATAATCCACACTGTTTCATAGTGATGAGTGATCACGCGCAAGCGGCTTAAATGCTGTTCATCCAGTCGTTCTTCACCCTTGGCATCATGGAAACTATCGCCCAGAAAAATAAGGCGTTTGGCATGGGTGATACTGAGTGTTGCTTCAAGCAAATCGAGGGTGATTGCTGTATCGAATGGCGGCACATGGATGCCGCGGCCGGCGAGGCTAGTGCCTTGCTCTAAATGCAAATCAGAAATCACCAGAGTTTCATAATCAGGCACATAAAGTGCCCCTGAAATATGCGGCAATAGTTCAATCCCACCCAGCAATATCTTATGCTGCCTAGACAAGGCTTGTGGCCTCGGCTTCGAGTTGATCAGCGGCTTCGGCGAGAAGGGCATCATCTGCCTCGCCGTAAATTGATTCGCGGCCAATCTCAAGCATGACAGGAACGGAAAGCGGCGACACGCGGTCAAGCGCTTTATGCAAAATCTGGTTTTTGATGCGTTTCAACATGGCGGCCAGGCGGTGAATGTCGATCAAACCATCAGCAGCGTCATCCCAAGCCGCACGGAGTAGAAGATGATCAGGCTGATGCGTGCGCAAAGCGTCATAAATCAAATCGGTATTCACCGTTACTTGCCGTGCGGTTTTTTCTTTACCCGGAAAATTGCGTTCGATCAGACCAGCGATAATGGCACAATAGCGGAAGCTGCGTTTCATGAGATTGGATTGCGCCAACCATGCTTCAAGATCGTCGCCCAACATATCTTCATCAAAAAGCTTTGCCAATGAAATGCGGCCAGATTTAATCATCATTGAAAGATCGCTCATGCACCACACAACCAATGCATATTCAGACGAGACAAACCCCATGGGCCTTGCCCCCCAACGTTCAAGGCGTCTGGTCAACAGCATGCCAAGCGTTTGCTGCGCCAAGCGGCCTTCAAATGGATAGCACACCAGATAATGTTTATTGGCGCGTGGAAAAGTTTCAACCAGCATCTGATTGGCGTTAGGAATAGCCGATGCCCAGCTTTGGGTGTTCAGCCAGTCTTTCACCTGATGTGGTAAAAACTGCCATTTGGATCTGTCTGCCAAAATTCCGCGCACGCGTTCGGCCAGGTAAGTGGAGAGCGGAAATCTTCCCCCGGCATAAGACGGGATCATCGGATCGCGGTCATGGGCCCTTGTGGCCAATGCGCCAAATTCGTCGAGGCCTTCGAATTTCAACACTTCGCCGGAAAATAAAAATGTATCACCAACAGCCAATTGGCTGAGGAAATATTCTTCAAGTTCACCCAGCACACGACCACCTGTTACCATACGCTTGCCCGTGCGATTTCTGATTGACGCCAATCTCACTTTCAACATTTCATCGGCAACGATCGTGCCCATGTTCATTTTATACCGTGTTGCCAGCATTGGATGCGCAAGGCGGTATTTGCCAGCAATATCGACTTTCAGTTTGGCATAGCGCTCATAGGCTTTAAGTGCATAACCACCGGTGCCCACATAATCCAAAGCTTGGTCAAAGCGTTCACGCGTTAGCTTGCGGTAGGTGAAGGCCGTGATGATTTCGTTGTAGAGATCGTCAGCAAAAAATGGCCCCGAACAGGCGCAGGCCATGATGTGTTGGGCCAACACATCAAGCTTCATCACCATGGGATATTGAGTGTCTTGGGCATTTTCTTTGGCGGCAGCACGCGCCGCTTCGCATTCTAAAACTTCAAAGCGATTGGACGGCACCAAGATGGCATTGCTTGCTTCATCAAGCCGGTGATTAGCACGTCCAATGCGTTGCAGCAGGCGGCTTGAACCTTTGGGAGCGCCCACATGAATTACTAAATCAACATCGCCCCAGTCGATACCTAGATCGAGTGTTGAGGTGCACACTACGGCTTTGAGTTTATTGTCCGCCATGGCCGCTTCAACCTTGCGGCGCTGGCCGACATCAAGTGAACCATGATGCAAGGCAATCGGCAAATTATCTTCATTTGCTGTCCATAATTCTTGGAACACCCTTTCAGCTTGGCTGCGCGTGTTCACAAATACCAAAGCCATTTTGGCTTTTTTAATCTCGGTATAAATTTCAGGAATGGCATAAACGGCTTGGTGTCCACTCCACGGCACGCGTTCGGCAGATTCCAAAATATGAATCTCAGGCGGCGCACCCGCTTGGCCAAGCACGAGGGGTACGGGTGCTTTGTTGGCAGGTGCCAACCAGCCACACAATGCACCAGGGTCTGCCACCGTAGCCGACAGCCCTGTGAAGTGTGCATTTGGGGAATGACTGCGCAGGCGGCTCAATGCAAGAGAGAGCAACACACCACGCTTTGACGAAACGATGGAATGAAGTTCGTCGATGATGACCGCTCTGAGATTCTTGAGGAGATGTGCTGCTGTTGGATCAGCAATTAACAATGTCACTTGTTCGGGCGTGGTGATTAAAATATCGGGCGGGTTTGATCGCTGTCTTTTACGTCTCGCAAATGAAGTGTCGCCTGTGCGGGTTTCAACTGTGATGGGCAGTTTCATCTCATTGATCGGCGCCTCCAAGTTGCGCGCAATATCAACAGCCAGTGCCTTCAGTGGCGAAATGTAAAGCGTGCGGATACCATCGTTTTTATGAGGCGCTTCAAGATCAACGAGCGTTGGCAGAAACCCCGCCAAAGTTTTGCCGCCACCTGTTGGTGAAATCAGTAACGCACTTTCATTTTTGAGGCCGTGCTCCAGCATTTGCAATTGGTGCGCACGTGGAGCCCAGCCGCGCGAGGCGAACCAGTTTGTGAAGGTGGGAGGGAGAATTGCGTTCACACCACCTGATATCGAGCAATAGCCGAACGCTCAATTGCCGCCGTCACTAATTTATCCAATTCCAAAGCATCGCGCAAAATTGCCAAGAATCTGAGCTCCACACGACGCACGACCAAGTCAGCAGCGGCCACTTCAACGGCTAAAGCATAAGCCGTTTCTTTCAAACGAATGGGCAGCTGATTATTGACCAATCCCAACACCGTCGTCATGCCTTCTTCATTTTGCAAAATGTCGCTGCACTCTTGAACCACCGTCACAAGCCTTGCGCGGTCAAAGGTGCTAAAAGCTGGAAGCGTGCGGATGAGGAGTTCGATCTCTTGCAGTTCACCTGTGCTGATATGGCCTTCAACGGCCGACATCATGACCATGACATAAATGAGGGCTTGTTGATTGGAGATGGTGCCGGGCATTTGTACATCCTTGCGTTAAAAATAAAACCTAATGGTCGCGTGCCATCTTGTCCAGCTTCGGAGTAAATGATTTTACCACATCTATAGCGTCGACCAATCCGAGACGATCAATCTGAATGCCGGCTGGGAAAGCTGTGGTGAAGCGCGTGGCCAAGCGCGAATCAAGAATAACAAAACAGCCGCGGTCCCCCTCACGCCTAATCAAACGACCAAAGGCCTGGCGCAATTTCAAACGCACCGACATGTCTTTATAAGCATTACCGCCAAAGGCTTCAGAACGCGCACGTTCCAAAATCGTTGGTGTTGACCATGGCACACGGTCAAGAACGATCAGCCGCAGTGAATCACCCGGCACATCCACACCATCACGCACGGCATCGGTTCCGAGCAGACACGCGTCTCTTTCAGCCCGGAACATGTCGACCAAAGTGCCCGTGTCCATTGGATCAACATGTTGGGCATAAAGTGGCAGGCCAAATTTGGCGAGCGGCTGGGCAATGCGTTTATGCACGGCGCGCAGGCGGGCAATTGCGGTGAAAAGCCCAAGCCCACCACCGCCAGAAGCCATAAATAGTTCGCGGTAGGCGGCGGCAATCTGGTCCATGTCTTCGCGGTTCACGTCAGTCACCACAATCACACGGCTGATTTTTCTGTAATCAAAGGGCGAGTCATATCCGGCGCGTTTGACAGGATATGGCAAATGAATGGCACCCGTGCGCATTTCAGCATTTGACCAATCATCAGGCACATCGGGCGGGCGGTCTTTTAAAGTCGCCGAGGTAACGATGATCCCATCGGCTGAACGCAGCACGGTGTTGGCCAGTGGCACTGTTGGGTCAATCCAATGGCTGTGAAGCCCCACGTCAGATTCGCGGCCAAAGGCTTGGTCGACCGCGAACCAATCGACGAACAGGGCATCGGGCGCTTCGAGCAAATGATTGAGCATGGTTATCCAACCGCCCACCACCAATTCTCCACGGCGCTTTAACGAACGCGCCAGAGATTCAATGCGGCTGCGATCATTGGTATTGAGTTCGGCTGCTTCATCGTCAAGTTTTTTGAGCAGCACGTTTGCAAGAGCTGACATGGGCTTTTTTAAATCCATCAACGCCGTCGATAAATCAGCCACTGCATCGCTCAAGCCTGCAACCAGCGGCGAACAATCTGTTTCTAACGAATTGCTGCTGGATGCATCTGAACGCGCCAGAACCTGTTGGCGCACCAAACTTAAGAAGTCTTCGGCCGAGCCTTCGGGCTGCCCGCCCTGAATGCGTCTAGTCCAACCTGGGCCGGGCAGTGCAGTGGCAGCACGCAAGATTTGGTGCAGAAGTTTTTCAGCATTGTCTTGCTCTGCCACCAAATCGCCAATGCGTTCGGCCAACCCTCGCCCGCGCCTGCGCTCTGTTTCTGGCCCACGCAACCAACGGCGCAGTTCGGATGCTTCCATCGCGGTCAGGTGGCCACTGAATGCGCTGTCGGCGGCATCAAACAAATGATGGCCTTCATCAAACACGATGCGGCGGATGCCGCCCGGTGCTGCTTCCTCGTCAGGCGTTGTGGCCACGCCGATCGCTTGATCAATTGCGGCTTGGTGCAACACCAAAGCATGATTGGCGATCACAATATCGGCATTGCGCCCGGCCCGAACTGACCTCTCAATGAAGCAGCGTTTATAATGTGTGCAGCCCGCATAAATACATTCGCCGCGCCGGTCGGTCAGCCCAAGTGCCGACGGCGTTAGCCCTTTGCTTTCGCCGTCAATAGACACATCTTGAAACAGACTGAGTAACCAAGAGGGAAAGTCACCGCCCACAATATCGCCATCGCGCGAAAATCTGGCCCATCTTGCAATCAAAGCCGCAAGCAAAGCTGAGCGTGCATTGGCACTGGTTAAACGCCCAAACACTTCCTGCATGTTGAGCAAGCAGGCATAATTCTCGCGGCCTTTGCGGATCACAATGCGCTCGCGGCGTTCTGCAGGGTCTTGAACCAGACGCGCGGTTTCCTGATCAAGCTGGCGTTGCAAATTTTTTGTATAAGTTGAAATCCAAACTGGCGCATTGTTCTTGCGCGCCCATAAATAAGATGGTGCGAGATAGCCTAAGGTTTTGCCCAAGCCCGTGCCCGCTTCAGCGAGCAAAATATTGTTGATGTCTTTCCGGTCGCGCGGTTCAAATGCATGGGTGGCCGCGGCTGCATAGTCACGCTGACTGGCGCGGGTTTCAGAATCGCTGCCCAAAATTTCTGCAAGAAAGCGCTTGGCATCATTGCCACTAATCGGCTCTTGCGTGCCGGGTGCTCGTTGGCCATCATCTTCCCAATCTTCAATGCGGTCCCACACATTGAGGCCCGTGGCAAACCCATTCACATCCATTTTTGGATTAGCCTTCAGTAAAGCTGCCATCACTGGCTTTGCCCAAGGCCAATTGGCACGCGCGAGGAAAGTTGCAAGTTCGGCCGCCTCGCGCAGCAATGGGTAATTTTTGTTAGATAAGCGCAGTAGCAAATCATACACCACCACATGCAGCGTTTCGCTGTCATTGCTCATCAATTCAAGGGCCAGCGATCTGGCAAATCCTGTGGCCGTTGGCGTGGCAATGCGGGCCGGCACTACAAATGCAAACAGCTCTGCCACATCAAAATGGCGCTGTTCCCGTGCTGCGCGGATCAAGCTTTTGGGAGCAGACGCCGCAGCCCCCAAACGCTCAATTAAAAAATGCGAATGACAAATAAGATGTGGGCTCGCTGAAAGCCGCGCCAGTGCCGCCGCCGCACCCAGCGTTTCACCAGATACAACAGCGCCCAATCCCAGACCAATGGCGGTGGGTGGGGGCAAAAATTTATGGTCGGATGCGTTCACCTCGCCTTAATAGGGGCTAATCTCACGATTGACCACAGTCCACACGCTGCCTAAAGAGGCCGCTCAACACTTTATCTGGAAAACTGAAATGACCGCCTCCCCCGCCCTTCGCGCTGCCGCACTCGAATCAAAGGCCTGGCCTTTTGAGGAAGCTCGGAAGATTTTAAAACGGGTTGAGAAATCAGGCCAGAAATCGGTTCTGTTTGAAACAGGTTATGGCCCGTCAGGTCTGCCGCATATTGGCACGTTCGGTGAAGTCTCGCGCACCACCATGGTGCGGCGCGCCTTTGAATTGATGAGCGATGTCCAGACACGGCTGCTCGTATTCTCCGACGATATGGACGGCATGCGCAAGATTCCGGATAATGTGCCGGATAAATCATTCCTCGAACCACATTTGCATAAGCCACTCACATCCGTTCCCAATCCTTTCGGCGGCGATTATGAAAGCTTCGGCCATCACAACAATGCGATGCTGCGCCGCTTCCTGGACACGTTCGGCTTTCAATATGAATTTGGCTCCGCCACGGACTATTATAAGTCCGGCAAATATGATGATATGCTCATCCGTGCGCTGGAAAAATATGATGATATCATGGGCGTCATGTTGCCTTCCCTCGGCGAAGAACGCCAAGCCACTTACTCGCCCTTCCTGCCCATCTCGCCCATTTCAGGCCGTGTGCTTTATGTGCCGATGAAAACCATTGACGCGAAGAAAGGCACTATTACTTTTAATGATGAAGACGGAACTGAAACCACATTGGATGTGCGCGGCGGGCGAACCAAGCTGCAATGGAAGCCCGATTTCGGCATGCGCTTTGCGGCGCTTGGCGTGGATTTTGAAATGTTCGGCAAAGACCATCAATCCAATGCTCCGATTTATGATCGCAATTGCGAAATTCTAGGCGGCATTGCGCCTGAACATTATGTGTATGAATTATTCTTGGATGATAAAGGCCAGAAGATTTCCAAATCCAAAGGCAATGGTCTGACCATTGATGAATGGCTCACTTACGCTGATCCAGATTCCCTCTCGCTCTATATGTATAATCGCCCGCGCGAAGCCAAGAAATTGTTCTTCGATGTGATCCCGCGCGCGGTGGATGAATATGCGCAGCATTTGACTGGTTATCAAAAGCAGACTGAGCCTAAAGATCAATTGATGAATCCGGTTTGGCATATTCATGGTGGCCAACCGCCCAAGCCAGAAACCGGCGGTGTTACATTCGCACTGCTATTGAATTTAGTTGCGGTCGCCAATACCGAAGACAAAGCTGTGCTGTGGGCTTTCTTAAAACGCTATTTGCCAGAAATGGACGCCAGCACACATCCGCGTTTAGATAAGATGGTGGGCTATGCCATCAGATATTATCTGGATTTTGTAAAACCAAACAAAGTTTATCGTCCGTGTACGGAAGATGAAGCAAAATCGCTCGCCGATCTCAATGCTGCTCTTGCGGAATTGCCTGAAGGTTCAACATCAGAAGCCATTCAGCAGAAAGTCTACGACGTTGGCCGTCGCGAACCCTACACGGTCACCCAAAAGGACGGCACCATTGGCGTGGGCCAAACTTGGTTTAACATGCTTTATCAAGTGCTTCTGGGCGAAGAAAAGGGCCCGCGCTTTGGCTCATTTGCAGCGCTTTATGGTTTGGCCAATACGCGGAAATTAATTGTGGATGCGCTCGGTGGCGGGTTAGTGAAGTAGTTTACACTCCATCGCACCCTGAAATGGAACAAACGTCGCACCTTTCCGTTTAGCGTCGGCTGGCTCCGGTTGAATTGTCGTTCGGACACAGCTGGGGAACATGTTTATGCGACCACTGGCAGCGAGAGTTTTTCGAGAACCAATTTTCGAACCAGAATATGGCAGAACCCTTATGAATGGGTTGGTCATTTTTTTGGCCGTGTGTGCTATTTTGTATTTCGGCCAGCCCATTCTCATCCCAGTTTTGCTGGCTTTGCTTTTGTCCTTTATCATGGCACCCGGTGTGCGATTCTTGCAGAAATGGCGATTGCCTAAAGCTATTTCAATTTTGTCGGTTGTGATTGTTACGTTCGCAATATTGTTTGGCATTGCCGCCTTGGTGGCTGGCACACTGGTCAATCTCACCGGGCAACTTCCACAATATGAAAGCAATTTACGCGAGAAGGCGCATAGTATCCGCTTATTTACATCAGGTGGCAGCACGGTTGAAAAAGCGGCGGGTGTTTTGAAAGACTTGGGAACAGAATTGCAGCAACCCACGATCGCTCAACCCGGCTCCGGCACAATTATAAAACCAATTCCGGTGGAAGTTCGCCCGACTGGGTTCAGCCCGCTTAATCCAATTATGTCGGTGGTCGAGGTCGTGCTCCCGCCGATCACGCAGCTGGGCATTGTTATTTTGATGGTGATCCTATTTCTTTTTAACAAGGAAGATATGAGAACACGGTTGATCAGGCTGGCTGGCACTTCTGATTTGAATAAAACCACCGAAGCTTTGGATGAAGCCAGCAAGCGCTTAAGCAAACTTTTTCTGGCGCAGATTTGTGTGAATGGCAGTGCGGGCCTGTTGGTTGGCGTAGGGCTGTTTGTGATCGGCATTCCGGGCGCGCTATTTTGGGGAGTGCTCACATTTGTTTTACGGTTCTTGCCCTATGTCGGGCCCATTATGGCGTCGGTTTTGCCAGTTATTATTGCCGCTGCAATCGGTGATGGTTGGCAGCTCGCACTGATCACCGCTGGTGTACTCATCGTTATTGAAACCATTATTGGTCAATTGGTCGAACCGCTGTTTGTTGGCAAAATGACCGGGCTTTCGCCGGTGGCATTTGTCGCGTCTGCTACATTTTGGACGGCGCTATGGGGGCCCATTGGTCTTATTCTGGCAACGCCGATGACCGTTGGTATTTTAGTGTTGGGGCGCAATATTGAATCATTGAATTTTTTAGATGTGTTGTTGGGAAGCGAGCCTGTTCTCACACCTGATCATATGTTCTATCAACGTCTGCTCGCGTCTGACGCCATTGAGGCCGCACAACTTGCTGATGATTTTGTGCACGAAAAACATCTTGAAAATTTTATCGGCGAAGTTGCTATCCCAAGCCTGATGCTGGCCAATCATGATGTATCGCGCAAGGCCCTCACGCCAGAGCGTGAAACATCTGTGGTTCATACCTTCTCCGAAGTGTTGGATGATCTGATGCCGTCTGAGGATGCGAGCAAAGATGAAACAGCCGATATTATTTTAATATCGCCGCCAGGGGTTCTGAACTTTGGCGCATGCTTGGCATTTTCTGCTTTATTAAAATTGAAAAAAATTCCCCACCGCATGTTGCCACAGGATGCCATTTCTCCGGGCAAGGTTTTTGATTTGGAGAAGGACGGTGTCAAAACACTTTATCTTTGTTACCTCGTTTCCCCAAGCATCGCCAAACATAATTATGTTTTGCGGAGATTGATGAGCATCGCGCCTGCCTCAGTCAGGACGGTCGCACTTGCTTGGAACGAAGCCGAGAACACCGTACCACTCCAAAGCCCAACGAGTGTTGTGACTCCCACAGTAATGGCAACCGAATTAACGGAAGATTTGGCGCAAGTTGCCTAGGTTCGACTGATATGGCCAATGCGCATTGGCTGATTGCGAAGGCGTTGAAGGGCGAGTTGGGGGAGCAACTCACCGATCTGCTCACTTAAACGATTTTGCCGCTTCCGGCACACCCACTTCAAACGGCGTCGCATCGCTCCAAAAGCGCTTAGCGAATTTTGAGCTGTCGACGTGATAGGGCTTGTAATTCTGGTGCGCCATTTCTTTGAACTCACGCAGAATGGGCACGAACAAGCCCATGATGGGCAGCAGTGGTCTGGGGATGGCTGATAATTTTGGTGCGACATCCAAGCTTGCCGCCGCCAAAGCAATAATCTCACGCGGGGTTTTGATTGGCGCATTGGGCACATGCCAGGCTTGGCCATAATCACTGTCAGGCGCTTCCACCAAAGTCACGGCGGCGCGCGCGATATCTGGCACATAAGTAAAATCATGTGGCAGATCTGGTGCCATAACAAGTTGAGCAGTTTTGCCTTTGGCCAAAGCGCCAAACCCTTCTTCGCCAATTAGCGAGAGCAACACGTCGGGGCCATAAAAATCTGAAGATCGTAATGCAGCGACTTTCACTTTTCCGGCACGGCTCGCTTCCATCCACATCCGCGTAATTTCAGCACGCACGGCGGGCTTAATACCCGTGCTGGTGAGCGGCATATCTTCCCGCAAGGGCTGATTCTGTTCGCCATACATATAAAGATTGTCGATGAACAGCATGCGCGTGTCATGAAGGGCACAAGCGTCAAGCAAGTTGCGCATGGCACGCGGCCACACATTTTGCCAAAACTTTGAATTATATTCAAAGCCCAAGGCCACAACCACTTGGGTCACATTTTTCAATGCGGCATTCACCTGGGCACCGTCCAGCACATCAACCGAGGAAAAGCCCACGCCCGCTGGCAAATCCACTGGCCGCTTGCGCTGTGCCACCTCAACTTCATGGCCTTCTTCTAACAACCGCGCCACTGTGGCCTTGCCCACTGCGCCATAACCCAAAACCAAAATATTGCCCATCATCTTCTTTCTCCTGTTCATAAGCCAAATTTAGGGCGCACTTGACTATATCACAAATGCATAGATATCATCTGAGCTATGCGTGAAATGAATTTACATGGTGTGGATCTCAACCTGCTGCCAGCCCTTGAGGCCCTGCTGCGCAGGCGCAATGTTTCACAGGCTGCAGTTGATGCAGGCCTCAGCCAACCCGCCATGAGCCGCGCGTTGCAGCGTTTGCGCGACCTGTTTGATGATCCCTTATTGGTGCGGGTTTCAGGTGGCTTTGCGTTGTCCCCTAAAGCTGAAGGCTTGCTCCTACGTGTGCAAGGTGCCCTTCAAGATGTGACGAATGTTTTTGCGGAACCTGTATTTGACCCTGCCCTCGTCCAGCGCCGTATCCGCTGTGCCGCAACGGATTTTCAAACGATTATGTATGCCCCCGCCCTTATGGCCAGACTGGCGAAAGAAGCCCCCGGCATTGATATTGTGATGGAGCCTTATTCACGCGATGTTTCGCTGCGCATGGAAAATGGAGCGCTTGATTTTGTGTTTGCACTCGCCACCACGCCGCTGCCGCCGGGCGCTGAAAGTGTGGTTTTGGCTGAGGATCGCTTGGCCTTAGTCATGCGCCGCGGACATCCGGCAGAAAATCAAAAATGGACAATCGAAGATTACGCCCGCTTCAACCATGCCAGCATTGGCATTATGGGCGACGGCCTTTCTGAACTTGATGCACAACTCGCCATGCATGGTGTGAAGCGCCGCATAGCCCTCACAACACCACACTTCACCGCCGCACTAGCCGCAGTTTCCGCCACCGATATGGTGACCACAATTTCGGAGAATTTCGCCAATAGATTTGCCAAAGAATTCAACCTCACCCACCGCCCACCGCCGCTCAAAGACATAACCCTCAACCCCACATTGGTGTGGAGCCACGTGCGCAGCAGCGATAAAGTACTGGCTTGGGTCAGGGGCGTGGTGCAGGACGTTTGCAAAGCAAACAGTGTTGAAAATTTACACGAAGAAAATTCTGCGTCAACGCGATAGCCAAATGACAGGAATTGAACCTGCGCCGCTTCTAAACTGTCACTCTCCCTAACATTAAAGCAAAGCCTTCGTCTAAAGTTTTATCCAACCTCGCCTTCAGCTTCGCATGCATTGGGTGGCCCTCACTCACCACGCCGCGCGGTGTATCCTCCTCTAAATTTTCCATGGGGATCAAAACCAGTGGCATCGCCACAGGCGAAAGCTGTGAACCACGGCCCGGTTGCAGCGTGAGCAACAATCCATAAAGTTCGCCGGTGATGACTTGCCGCGATAGAATGGCCGTGCGGTGTTGGCCGTGTTTGTTGGTGGTTAAATATATTTGGCCCGATTGATGTGGAATAGCCACTGACCCAGTCTGGGCATAGATTTTATCAGTTCGCCCTACTTCGCGGAAATGCAGATGTTCACTTTGAAAATCCCAGAAGATCAAGGTTTCGTAGGCATAGACCGCATCTGGCGTGGTGGATGCAGGACGCAAAGTGAGGAAACTTCCTTCTAACCATTTCACAGCAGCCCGCGCATAAGAGCCCAAACTTTCTGGGGCAACTTTCACTTGGGCTATCTGATCATCAACACCAGTTCTTTGAAATGAAAGGCCCAGAGCTTTTTCAATGCGGATCAAGGTTTGATCGGTGAAAGGTCGCTGGCCTGCCAAGGATTTTTCCAGGGATGACAGGCTGATCTTGGCCGCATCAGCCAAACTTGCCCGTGCCATGCGGCGGCGCGTCAATTCCTCTCTTATGCGCATGATATGATGTTCTTGGGTGGAAGCTTTGGTTTTCTGCGCCATGCGGGTTTTATTCCAGATTTGGCGCGGTTCGGCAATGCTAAGAACATTCATTGCGCCTCCAACATCATGCCGCGCAAAGTCCACGTGCGCCAGTTGGATTGGGTGTTTTGAAGTTCATACGCGATGCGGTTATGAGTAGATAAGATTTCTTCCCATGCTGGTTGGTAATTAATCTTAAGGTTTTTGTTGGCATTTGTTATCACTAGAAGCTTTTGCAGTGCAGGTAATGCAGAAGGCCCGATGCATTCAAGATAACTTATATCAACATCCAATGTCTGGTATGCAGCTGTCGAACTCAAATGCTGAACCGCGCGCGCGGCATTCCAATTTGCGGTCACAGTTGAAAAATCCAAGACACTGCAAGCTAACAAAGTGATGTAGGTCGTGATCAAATTGGCATTTAACAACCAAATGCTATTGCGCCTTAAGATCACGCGCAGCACAATCAAAACCAATCCGGCCGCCACCAAACCCATCCAGATCAAACCCGACAGCCGCCATAACGTCATGCCATATGCATCAATATAATCTAAGGTTCGTTTGGCCGACGATGCGACGAGGAACAGATTTTGCAGCGTCCAAAAATAGACCAGACCACGCAAGGGTTTTGATGCTTCTCCCTCTGAACCCGGTTGCAATGCGAAGATCATTAAAGCACCAGCCAATATCGCGGTGACGATTAATGTGTAGGAACCCCTATGCACATATTCGGCATAATTCATGCCGCTGGGCAAAGTGATGCCCGACCAGAGATAACGCAGGTCAAGAATATTCTCAGCGGCAAACATTAAATTCAAAATCACCAATGTGAAGATGACTGGCCGTGGCTTGAAATAAGATGCGGCCCAGAGTTTTTCAGGAACCGTTTCCGCGTTGTGACTTTGCAATGGTTCGAGTTTTAGGACCGCGAAAAATATGATGAAAGACAAAATGCTAATCAATGGCATCCATGTCCAAAAATGCGCCGACGGATCAAGCCATGAGAGTTGCAATACCAATTCTTCAATCAGCGGATTTGCCGTGACCAAGAGAACGCCAAATACAATAACTGCGACTAAGGGCAGCAAAATATTGGTGAGCGAAAATATTTTTCCGCGCAAATTGTTCTGATGGCGAAGGGCTTTTACTTTGCGGCTTTCGCTCAGAACATTCGCTGGTGTTTTGAAAAAACTTGAAGCGGTTGCCTTGCCGATGTTCAATAAATTATCCAACACTCCATCATGTTGCACGAATGCGAAGCTTGAAAGTGTGATCCACTCGATTGCAAGAGCCAGCGCGCCTGGCTCGATGAAGACGGCGATGAGCGAAATGATGTTGAGGCACGCCACCAAAAATACGGAATGCGACCAGCCTTTGAAGGATTGCCGTAAAATCAAAAATCCGAAAATCAATGCTGGGGCTAAAGCAATAACACTGCCCGGCCAGCCTTGTTCGCACACAAAGCCTGAGAAAATTGCGGCAATTACAGCCACCCCCAACCGCCAAACATCACGCCAATGGGTGATCTGGGGAATGTAAAATTCGGGCTGGTTAAACTCTTCACTGGTGCTCAATATCATTCTCCGTTTCATCAACGGGAATAATATCTCACACTATGACACCACACAGATACAGGCAATATATGCCAATATTTGCCACTTCAATTGCGTGAAGTGGCAAATTTGTACGTAGATTGTCTTATTGGCTCGCCCAGATAATACGCGCCATCCAATCGACATCCTTCATCTCCAGCGTCTTGGTGTCGTGGGTCGCATTGAAGGAGCCTAGTTCCAAGGTGCGTGCCGTCTGGCGCAGCATAATTTTGGCCATGACTTGACCATCAGATGTGCGCACCACAACCCGGTCACCTTTTCTCACCGTGGCGCCGGGTGAGACGATGATGGTGTCGCCCTCGCGGTAAACCGGTTCCATCGAGTTGCCGGTAATTTCGAGGCCGTAGGCTGCGGTATCGGTCACACCTGGCACATCGATTTCCTCCCAGCCATTGCCTGATGGGAAACCTGAGTCATCAAAAAAGCCGCCTTTGCCTGCTTTGGCAAAACCCAGCATGGGGATTTGCTTCAGGCGTGGCGCTTGGCCTTTGCGGCCCGATAGCAAGTCCATGAATTCTTCGACAGGTGCGCCAGATGCCGTCAACACACGGTCGATGCTTTCCATGGTTGGCCAACGCGGCCTTCCGTCTGGGCCATTGCGTTTTGAAGGGTTGAAAGATGTTGGATCAAGGCCTGATTTCTTGGCTAGGCCCGAAGCCGAAAATCCATAACGCTCAGCAATTGTGTCAATCGCCGCCCAAACTTGCTTGTGTGTAAACATGAAAAATCCTCCGCAGTTTTGTTCTTGCTTCAATTAGGAAGCAATACCTCTTGCGCAAAGCTTTGTCCAGCGTAAAGCACGTTGCTATGATAATAATTTTTTGGAGCATATTTTGCGCGTATTTTACAAAATCATAGACATGGGCGCCTGGCGCGACGCTGAGGCTTCTGGCGCATTCAGGGGCGCTGCGATTGATTTGAAGGATGGTTACATTCATCTATCAACCGGGGCCCAGTTGAAAGAAACAGCACGGCTGCATTTTGCTGAGGCCACAAATTTGGCTTTGGTCGCAATTGATGAGGCTGTTGTTTTGAACGATTTGAAATGGGAAACATCGCGCGGCGGGCAGTTGTTCCCCCATGTTTATGGATCGATCAACCCTACACGTATTTTATGGGTAAAACCCATGCCTTGGAATGGCGAAGCACATGATTTTCCGCCGGAGGTGATTTGATGGGTTTGGCAGATATTGGCTTTGCGCTGGCTAAACCTCTTTTGCATAAAATGGATGCGGAGCAGGCGCATGGTCTGACGATCAGTGCTTTAAAAGCGGGCATCGGTGGTGGTCGTGGGGCTATCAACTCTCCAGCTCTTCAAACCAAACTTTTTGGCCTGACATTTCCTAATCCAATTGGGTTGGCCCCCGGGTTTGATAAAAATGCAGAAGTGCCAGACGCCATGCTGGGACAGGGATTTGGCTTTGTTGAAATTGGTACGGTGACACCGCGCCCTCAGATTGGAAATCCAAAACCTCGGCTGTTCAGGCTTGTTGAAGATCAAGCTGTGATCAACCGGATGGGATTTAACAATGATGGCCAAAACGCCGTGTTGCGCAGGCTCGAAGCACGGCGCAACCGGGGCGGCATTGTGGGTGTGAATATTGGCGCCAACAAAGACGCTGCTGACCGGATCGCAGATTACGTTTCAGGCATTGATGCATTTCGCAATGTGGCAAGCTATGTGACAATCAATATTTCTTCACCAAACACGCCTGGTCTTCGCAATATGCAGGGGCGTGAGGAGCTACTCAAATTACTTTCTGCTTTAAATGCAAAGCGCAAAGCCGCATTGCCGATGTTTTTGAAAATTGCGCCTGATCTTACGGAAGGTGATCTACAAGATGTTGCTGATGTATGCGGCAGTGAAGCGGTTGATGCTGTGATTATTTCGAACACAACCATTTCGCGACCCAAATTGAATTCAGAACACGCCGCCCAAATGGGCGGGCTTTCGGGTAGGCCATTATTTGATCTATCAACGCAGCAGTTGGCGCTGTTTCACAAAATGACGGAAGCTAAAATTCCGCTTATCGGAGCGGGAGGTGTTTCAGATGTTGAATCGGCTTGGGCGAAAATTTGCGCTGGCGCTTCATTGATTCAGATTTACTCTGCGTTAGTTTATCACGGCCCCAGCATGATTGCAGAGATCTGTGCGGGGCTCGAACAGAAGCTTCAGAGCAAAGGCCTGGCAAATATTACTGGCGCTGTAGGTTCTTAAAACAGACTTTCGGGTATATAACGCTCAAAAATTTTCGCCGTTATGCCTTTTTCCTGCATGCGGTCCAACGCATAGTCGAAGGCCTCGCGCAGATTTGGCTGATCATTGCTGATCACCAGGCTCATACTGCGCGAAAATGTTTGGCGGTCAATAAAGCTTTCACCCAAATTTACGCAGCAGTTCTTAGCGTTTGTGCCTTTTAACCAAAAGAACGCATGCAAACTGTCTGTGAACGCCACATCTATGGTGGCCGTGCGAAGCGACTCTAGCAAAGCGTTTTCATCATTGAATGGTGTGAGTGCCGATTTTTCATAATATTTTCCAAGAAAAGCTGCGTGAGTTGTGCCCTTCACATAGCCAATCCGCCTTCCAGCGAGAGTGCGCACATCAGGCTGGGTGAAGGGCATGCCGGTGCGGGTCAAGAACCGCGCAGATGAAAAATAATATGGTCTCGTAGCAGAGGCTATTTTCAAAATATCTGAACTTAAGCGAACACCACTGATAATCGCAGCGCCCTCATGGTTTTTCAAAGCTGCTAATAATTCGCCAAATGGTTTTGCGGTCACTTGGCATGTCAATTTTAATTCGGCACACGCAGCCAGCGCCATATCAACAGCGATACCATTTAATGTTTTGTCCGGATTTTCAAAACTGAAGGGCGGAAAATCAATATCGGTGAGAAGCCTTATAGGATTTTTGATTGTTTCCGAAGGTGCGACGGCGCCAATGTCAACATGTCGGAATTGCATCTGAACGGCAGAATTGTTTGCAGCCAGAGATTCGGCCATCTTCCAAAATACAATTAAAGAGAGTGTTGCGACGAGAATCTGCACTCTACGCGTAGTTGTCAATTTTGTTTCCTTCACGTTTAAATTTAGCCGGCGGGGCGGTGACAGGCAATCATCGCATGGGGAGGCAAGTTTGTCAGTATTATACCAATTGAGCCCGAAAAATGGGCCGGCTTTGCGTGAGGAATTGGCTTTTGCCGATTCGAAGTCAGATTTACCGCTTGTTCCACCTGATTTGCTTGATCAGATTATATCGCGTTTAAACCCGAAAGAAGTCGAGTTGGTCCTTCAGCATCAGATTGTGCCAATCGCCTGGCTTCTAGACCGGAGTTTTTTCGCTGCGGTGGAGGGATCACCACTCCAAAGTGCTACGGATCTAAACTTTCGTCCCGTTGCTCGCATTAGATCGGGGGATTTTAGAGCCAGCATCCGACGCTGCATGGGGAGCAAATTTCTTAGCCATGCAACAAACTATCTCAAAGACAATCAGCCCGAATTTTCTGCTCATCGTCGTTTAACTGCTTTCCAAATTGTAACATTTGGATTTGTTGCGCTTGCCTATGTTGGCCTTGTCACTTTGACACCATTCGACATCAGCTTTGCAATAACCAGTCTTTTGTTGACTATGTTTTTTCTGAGCGTAACGGCTTTGCGCCTCATGTGCGTTATGGAAAGTGGAAAGCCAACTTCATTTCAAACCCGCAAACTCTCTGATGAAGAATTGCCGGTCTATTCAGTTTTAGTTCCCGTATTCCGCGAAACACGTGTGCTTGGGCAGCTGCTGTCGGCTCTCACCCAACTCGATTATCCAAAACACAAGTTAGATATCAAACTGATCCTTGAAGAAAATGATATAGCAATGCACCGCGCTGTTGCAGCCTTGGGGCTTCCTGAACACTTTGATCTCATCGTTGTGCCGATCGGCAAGCCCCAAACCAAACCTCGCGCTTTAAACTATGCGTTGCAGTTTGTGCGCGGCGAACTTTTGACGATCTATGATGCCGGAGCCTGATCAGTTGAAAAAGGCTGCGGCAGCATTTGCTGCAGGACCTAGAAATCTCGCCTGCCTTCAAGCTGAATTGACGTTTTATAATGCCAATGAAAATTGGCTGACGCGGCAGTTTGCCGTTGAGTACTCGGTTTTGTTTGGCTTGGTGCTGCCCTGTTTGGCTAGGCATAACTTGCCACTTCCGTTAGGTGGCACATCGAACCATTTTCGCACAAAGATACTTCGTGATGTTGGCGCTTGGGATCCTTTCAATGTGACCGAAGATGCTGATCTTGGACTCCGATTAGCCAGACAAAATTATCAAATTCAAATGCTGGATAGCAAAACTTATGAAGAAGCCAATGTGCAACTTGGCAACTGGGTTTATCAACGCGCGCGTTGGTTCAAAGGCTTCCTTCAAACCTGGTTAGTTTGCATGCGCGATCCAACACGTCTACAAAAGCAAATTGGATGGGACGGATTATGGGCTGTAAACGCCACAATCTTTGGCACGGTTTTTTCGTCAATCGTGCATCCCATATTCACACTGATACTAGCTTATCAATTGCGATTTGATTTCGCCGAAGGGGCCATCCGGAACAATCTGGTTACGGGCTTGCTCGGTCTCAGTCTTGCCGTGATTACCTTGAGTTACGGCACCGCACTTTATGCTGGCTATCTGGTAAGCAAAGAACGCACATTCTGCTCTTGGTCAACTCTTTTGACCATGCCGATCTACTGGCTGCTGATGGGATTTGCTGCTTGGCTTTCGGTCAAACAATTTATCTTCCAACCATTCCACTGGAATAAGACTAAGCACGGCCTATCAAAACTGGTGACTATCGACAATCCTTATTTCGTACCAGTAACTGTAATAGCAGCAGGTCCCAAGATAACAACGAAGATTACGGGCAAGAAAAAGAGGATCATGGGCACAGTTAATTTTGGAGGCAGCGCTGCGGCCTTTTTTTCAGCCTCCGCCATACGGTCATTGCGGTTTTCTTGGGCGAGAACACGCAAGGACGAAGCCAAGGGCGTGCCGTAACGTTCGGATTGGATAAGACTGGTAACGACTGATTTAACAGTATCAAGGCCTGTTCTCTTGCTTAAATTATCAAGCGCTTTTCGGCGGTCACCCAAGAATGAAAGTTCTGCCACTGTGAGCGCCATTTCTTCGGCGAGGGGCACGGATTGACTGCCAATTTCTTTAGCCACACGTACCATCGCTGGTTCCAAAGCCATGCCCGATTCTACGCAGATCAACAATAAGTCCAGTGCGTCCGACCAAGATTTTTTGATTGACGCTTGGCGCTTGGAAATAAAATTTTTGATAACCAGCGTTGGCAAATAGAACCCGACCACCATGCCTACCATGGCACTTGTCAGGCGCAGATTCGGTGGAACTTTTTCAACCACAACTGTCGACGTGTAAATGAAAGTGAAAATACCGATTGCAATTGGCGCTATCATCCGCATCGCCAAAAATGTCATCAGATGCTTCTCGCTTCTGAGCCCAGCCTGGCGGAGTTTTTCGCGCGAGGCCTCGGATTCAAAAAGCTTGCGAAGATTTAGCGAGTCAACAATTTGGGTGTAAGCACTTTTTTTTACTTTTTCACGCAAGCGCACTTCTGTATTTGAAAAACTTGCCTTCTGCTGGGCCTTTAATTTATCACGTTCGGAAGCCACGATTTTGGCGCGCGCTTGCAGTTTGTCATTTTCGAAAAATGGAGCTGTTATTGTTATGATGGTTCCAAACACCGCCAATCCCGCAAATATCATGACGAGGGATTCCATTTGGAAAAGGTTAGCAAAGTCCATTTTTGTACCTAAAATTCCCTGCTTCTTGACAGGTTAGATTTGAAAGTTGATCATTTTACGCATTACCAACACACCCATAGTCATCCAGATACCGCTGCCGATAAGGAGCATGTTACCCATTGATGTCGAAAAAAGCGGGCTGAGATAAGTGGGGTTCAACATTGTGAGCGCGCCCATCAAAATAAATGGTAACGAACCAATGATAGCCGCAGAAGATTTTGCTTCTTGGCTGACTGATTGTACTTTTTGCTTCAATCTTTTGCGGTCACGAAGCACGCGAGACAAATTGCCTAAAGCTTCCGACAGATTGCCACCGGTCTTTGCTTGAATTGTCATAACAATTGCTAAAAAGTTTACTTCTGCCAAAGGAATGCGCTCGACCATGCGCTCAATGCCTTGCTCGACGGAAATACCTAAACGTTGACCTTCAACGACTTCGGAAAATTCGGGGCCAACTGGTGGGCCTGACTCCGTTGCAATAATCTTCATTGCTTCAGTTACAGGCAATCCAGATTTAAGGCCGCGTACCATAACATCCAAAGCATCAGCAAAGTCATGCAAGAAAACATTTAGCCTGCGAGCCCGTAGCTTTTTTAATATCCAACGGGGAAGACCAAAAATTCCTACGAACATCACCGCGATGATCACGAGTATGTTTGGATAAATAATAACAAACAGCACACCTAATCCAACACCTAAAATCACTGAAGCGATCCAATAGGATCTTACAGTGATGTCGAGACCAGCTTGTGCGAGACTGACGCGCAGAGTGGCGCGGCGTTTCTTGAGTTCTTTTTCTTGTTTGCCAACCTGCTTCAACGAATCTTGAATTTGGCGGCGGCGTGAATCTTTTGAATCCTCTGCAAGACGAGACCGCAAAGAACTTCCGAAGGACTCGGTTTTTTTGCCCGTCGAAATGGCCTTAACACGACTGGCGCTGTTGTTGTTCGAGAAGAAAGGCAACAGAATGGCAATGGCCATGCCGCCAACAGCAAGCGCAACCATGACTGTAAAAGCGGTAGAAGAAAGATCATCGCCAAAAAACATGTGTTTTCTCTTTCTTACTCAATTAATCGTTTGCCGAACGGTCTTCAGCTTTTTCTAATGCTTCGGCCAAACGACGTTCTTCATTGTAGTAGCGTGCACGATCCCAGAAATGAGGGCGGGCAATGCCGGTTGAACGATGTTTACCAACGATCTTGCCATTGGCGTCCTCGCCCGAAATGTCATAGATGAACAAATCTTGCGTAATGATCACATCGCCTTCCATACCGACCACTTCGGTGATGTGGGTGATTTTACGTGAACCGTCGCGAAGACGCGTCGCTTGAACAATCACGTCAATCGAACCTACGATCATTTCCTTAATTGTTTTGGATGGTAGCGAGAAACCGCCCATTGTGATCATCGATTCCAAACGCGAGATTGCTTCACGCGGAGAGTTGGCGTGGAGTGTACCCATCGAGCCGTCATGGCCTGTGTTCATAGCTTGAAGCAAATCGAAAGCTTCAGGTCCGCGGACTTCGCCGACGATGATGCGTTCAGGGCGCATACGTAAACAGTTTTTCACCAATTCGCGCATGGTGATGGCACCTTCGCCTTCCAAGTTTGGCGGACGGGTTTCAAGGCGCACGACGTGTGGCTGTTGCAGTTGAAGTTCGGCTGCGTCTTCGCAGGTGATGATGCGTTCGTCAGAGTCGATGTAACCAGTCAGACAGTTGAGCAAAGTGGTTTTGCCTGAACCTGTACCACCTGAAATCAGCGTGTTGCAGCGGACGCGGCCAATAATTTCAAGAACCGTGGCACCTTCAGGGGTGATTGACTTGAACTTGACCAGATCTGGCAAGCGCAAACGGTCTTTCTTAAATTTACGAATCGTCAGTGCACAGCCGTCGATCGACAGTGGTGGAGCAATAACGTTTACGCGTGAACCATCCGGCAAACGCGCGTCGCAGATGGGGCTTGCTTCGTCAACGCGGCGGCCCACTTGGCTCACGATACGTTGGCAGATATTTAAGAGTTGGCCGTTGTCACGAAAGCGCACACCGGTTTTTTGCATTTTGCCATCGACTTCGATGAACACATGCGATGCCCCGTTGACCATGATATCGGCGATGTCATCGCGGGCCAGCAAAGGTTCCAGCGGACCATAACCCAACACGTCGTTACAAATATCTTCGAGCAATTCTTCTTGCTCAGCAATCGACATCACCACATCTTTAAGCGCAATGATTTCGTTGACGATATCGCGGATTTCATCACGCGCTGCGTCACGGTCCAATTGGCCGAGCTGGGTCAGATCAATGGCGTCAATCAACGCGTTGAAGATTGTACTTTTTATATCGTAATAAGAATCAGACTTGTGCTTGTGCTCAGTTTGGGGCTTTTCAACAACGATAGCTGAAGGCCGTGCCGGTTGGCCAGCACTTGCCGCAACGGGAGCACCCGCTGGTTTCAAATCAGGGATAGGTTTGCCAAGGGCTGCAGCAGCATGCGCGGCGGCGGCTGGGCCTGGTGGCAAAGTGACTGGCGAGAGACCAGCTGTTTCGCTTTTTTTACCAAACATTCCTGATATTCCTTATTTCTTTTTCATCATTGGAAGTTT
>JAYWEV010000035.1:0-18458 GCA_043779145.1 Aestuariivirga sp.
CGCCAGCCTTCATCACACCTTCCTTCATTTTAGGATCAGTGTCTTTTGCCATAGCGTCTGTCATCATCTTCATGGTGGCATCATCACACATGGCCATCACATCATCGGCACGGGCTGGGGCGGCCAAGGCAAGGCCTAGCAACGCGACTGCTGCAACTGACTTCAACATTTTGATTCTCCACAGTTTAAGGGACATTATCGTCCTACAAAAAATCTATCCCTCAACTGTGTCACTTTCAAATCACTTGGCCGCCATTCACGCGATTTTGATCATAAACCACTGAACCAATTATAGCCTTGGTCTTCCCAATAACCGCCGGGATAGTCGTTGGTCACAAAAATTTCCATGACATGTTTTGGATTTTTAAAGCCAAGCTTTGTGGGCACGCGAACTTTAAATGGGAAACCGTTTTCCTTGGGCAATACTTTATCGTTAAACGTCAGCGCCATGATGGTTTGTGGATGCAGTGCAGACGGCATATCCAGGCTTGTCCAATAATCATCAGCACACTTAAAGCCCACATATTTGGCCGTCGTATCCGCGCCAACCATCTCTAGAAATTTCTTAAGTGGAACCCCGCCCCACTTGCCAATCAAGCTCCACCCTTCAACACAGATATGTCGCGTGATTGCAGATTCTTGTGGCAGTGCGCGAAGCTGATCAAGCGTCCAACTCTCTTTCTTAGCAATCATGCCTGAAAGCTCTAGTTTATAGGTCGCCTCGTCCACAGTCCGAACCTCGTCGATGCCATAATAAGCATTAAACCTGAACGGGTCGACGACATCAGCTTGGGTGTAAGTCGGTGCCAGTTTGGTGCTGCTGAACAAAGCAGCCTGCGCTCGGTCGTTCCATTTGGCCATCGCGTTTAATATGCCATCAGCAAATTCTGGCTCATAGCCATCGGCACAACCGGTGAGCATCAAAAGCGCACCCATTGATAGCGTTTGCTTCATGAATGTACGGCGCTGAATGTCAATGAGCAGTTTTTTATTTTCAACGATCAGTGTTTTGCGATCAGCCTGCATGATGAGCATCCTTGTCTTGAGAATTCTTTTTGCGGAAATATCCTGTGATCATCGGCAAGAAAGTTGAGGGTACGATTGCTACAAGTGCGAGGTGCAAAACAATAAATGCGCAAATCAACGCCATGCCAATAAAGTGCACCCGTCTTGCGCCCTCGAAGCCACCCATAAAGTAACCCAATGTTTGAAATTGAACAGGCTTCCAAAGTTCAAATCCCGAAAGGATCGTCACAATAATGATCAACATGATCCCAATATATGTGGTCTTCTGGACGTAGTTATATTTCACATGATCATGCGGCAATTTAAATTGAACAGCTTTAGTCAACTCACCAATCACGCCTTTGGGTGACCATGGAAAAAACCGACGTTTAAAATGACCGTTCCAGATGCCGATAATTAAATAGACCAAGAGATTAATCACCAACAGCCACATCGCCGCCAGATGCCACTTAATACCACCACCCAACCAACCGCCGAGCGTGATTGCATCCGGAAATGGATAATCTTCGTTCCAAAATACAGTGGCGTTATAAATCTGCCAACCGCTGGGAATCATGATCAACATAGCAACCACATTAAGCCAATGAAAAACGCGCACGCTTAATCTGTGAATAGTAACGCGCTGACCGCTGATATCTTGATCCATGTGAATCCTCCGCCTAGCCACTCTCATCCAGCGGAAATGAAAACGCAAATAAACTTAGATCACATCTTTGGTGCTCTACGCACACGGACGTGATCAAGCGTGTGGCAGCGGGATGAACTCTTTTGCTTCACCGGACACTTTGGAACAGAGTCATTTCAAGGCCTCCCTTACCATTGGCACAACTTTTGTACCCAGAAGTTCTATGGCCTTCAATTGTTCATCATGTGGCACTGTGCCAATCGCCATTTGGATCAGAATGCGCTGGTTGCCGAATATCTTATGCAGCTCAACAATCCGGTTTGCCACGCGCGTCGGATCACCGACGATCAGGTTTCCGCTTGGCCCCGCTGAAGCTTCAAAGTGCTCGCGCCCTTGCGGCCCCCAGCCACGCTCACGGCCAATGCGGTTCATCACTTCAAGATGTGCAGCCGAATAAATATCCTTGGCATGTTCAGTTGTGGATGACACAAAGCCATGCATGTTTAAACTTAATGTCGCTTTCGAAGCATCACGGCCAAGCTTCTGATATGTCTGGCGGTAAAGCTCAAAAAATGGCGCAAACCGACGTGGGTCACCACCAATAATTGCCAGCGCCATGGGCAGATCAAGCGAAGCTGCCCGCACCACAGATTCAGGTGTTCCACCCACAGCAATCCAAATCGGTAACTTCTTCTGCTCGGGCCGCGGATAAATTCCCGCATTCAAAAGTGAAGGTCGCAAATGGCCGTTCCACGTGATGTTGTTGCCATCACGCAGCTTCATCAGCAGGTCAAGCTTCTCGGCAAAAAGTGAATCATAATCTTCTAAATCATATCCAAACAACGGATAGGACTCGATAAAACTCCCCCGCCCCGCCATGATTTCAGCGCGGCCATTGGAAATGCCATCAACTGTTGCGAACTGTTGAAACAGGCGCACCGGGTCATCAGAACTCAGAACTGAAACCGCACTTGAAAGCTTGATCCGCTTGGTCACGGCAGCACCAGCAGCCAGTGCCACAGCTGGCGATGAAACAGCATAATCCGGACGGTGATGTTCACCCACCGCAAACACATCAAGGCCAACTGCGTCAGCCAGCTTCATTTCCTCAACCAAGTTGCGCAAACGCTGCCCGGCCCATTCAGGCTGGCCCGCTGGCACATCCGCAAAAGTATAAATCCCAATTTCCATATTCGACATCCTCTTGATGCCTATATGTACTTTTGATGATTACATTTCAATGATTGGCTTTTCGATTGTTCGCTTTGCAAGCATCCGAACAGGTTTTCACCTCATCCCAGACTTTCGCCCATTTCTTGCGCCAGGTGAAAGGCCGCCCGCAAGCGGCGCAAATTTTCTCAGGTAGATCAGATTTCTTTCGCATCTTAGCCATGGTTTAGCCCTTGGTGCGCAGCGTTGACCTTCCGCCATCTATGCCGATAATCTGACCTGTAATCCAGGAAGACTTAGGCGAAAGCAACAAGGCCGCCATTTGAGCAATATCGTCAGCCTCGCCCAAGCGCTGGGCTGCATGAAGGCCCGCGATAGCCGTGGCCATAGCTTCATTGGAAGTCAGCGCCTTGGCCATGGTGGTGCGCGTCAGCGATGGCGCAATCGCATTCACGCGAATTCTTGGCGCAAGCTCGGCGGCAAGCGCCCGTGTCAAGCCTTCAATAGCACCCTTTGCCATCGAGACTGAAGCATGCGCAGTGAATCCCTGCGCCACAGCAACAGTGGAAAACAACAAAACAGAACTCGTGGCTTGCGTGCTGGCCTTGAGCAGCGGCAAAGCCACCTGAACAGCCCGAAACGCACCCAGCGCATTAATCTCAAAATCCCGCAACGCATCGGCATCCGTGAGGCGGTGCAAGGGTTTTAAATTAATCGTGCCCGCTGCGTAGCAAAGGCTATCAATGGAAGACCCAGCGCTGAGAATAGCCGCCTCAAGCGCCGCACGGTCTTGAACATCCGCCAACGCGAAAGTGGCACCTAGTTCCAAGGCGAGCGAAGTTAGTTTAGCCTCGTCCCGCGCAATTAAATGAATGTCATTGCCCGCAGCCCGAAGCAACCGTGCAATAGCCGCCCCAATGCCGCCTGTTCCGCCGATGATGATGTATTTTGTCATGGGAGTGGATACGCTTCAATTGCAGTTTTGGTTTTGCTATCACTATGCGCTTGCATTTCAGCTTAGATAGCATATATTGCAAGCATGAATAATCGGTAGCGCAAAACTTTCGAAGCGATTTTCAGGCAACCAACTCCCGCTAATATTGGTTGGACTGAGGTTGAGGCGTTGTTGATGGGCTTGAACTGCGAGCGCAACGAAGGTGATGGCTCGCGGGTGAGATTTAAGTTGAATGGGGTGGTCTCAGTATTTCACAGGCCGCATCCAGGAAACGAATGCACTCGCCCACAAATTCGAACTGTGAGAGATTTTCTCGAAAGGTCTGGCCATACGCCAGAAAGAATAGGAGATTGATTGTGAAAAATGCATTTGAATATAAAGGTTATTTCGCCCGCATCGAACTGGAAGAAGAAGACAATTGCTTTTCAGGCCGGATTGCAGCCATCAACGATGTCGTTGATTTCTACGGAACGTCAATCGATGAATTGCGCGCAGCTTTTCATGACTCTGTGGATGACTATATTGCCGCATGCAAACAATTCGGAAAAAATCCGGATAAGCCTTATTCTGGAAAAATGATGTTCCGCGTCGATCCCAAAGTTCACGCCAGTGCTGCAAGGGCTGCGCAGTTAAAGGGGATTAGTTTGAACCAATTTGCCGAAGATGCATTACGAGCTGCGAGTTCTTAATAAAACAATTCGCTGCGCTGGGTACGTCATTCCGTGCAAGCCGGAGCGCAGCGCAGGCGCGACACGGAATCCAGCTTTGGTTGACAGGGAATGTGTGGCCAGCAAAGGAACCTCATCAGTCGCGTCGCGACAGCTTCTCCAAAGGAGAAGCGTGAAGTCCAGCACAACCCTAAATCATTTCACCCTTCCCCTCTGGGGAAGGTGCCCCGAAGGGGCGGATGAGGTCCCTAGCCACAAGCTCAAACCTCACACCCGTCATTCCGTGCAAGCCAGAGCGCAGCGCTAGCGCGACACTGAATCCAGCTTTGGTTGAGCTTGGTCGCATGGGGCAGCAAAGGAACCTCATCAGTCGCTTCGCGACAGCTTCTCCAAAGGAGAAGCACAAATTTCAGCACCGCCCTAAATTATTTCACCCTTCTCCTCTGGAGAAGGTGCCCCGAAGGGGCGGATGAGGTCTCTAGCCACAAACTCAAATCACACACCCGTCATTCCGTGCAAGCCGTAGCGCAGGCGCAGACGCGACAAAGAATCCAGCTTTGGTTGAGCTTGGTCGCAAGCGGCCAGCAAAGGAACCTCATCAGTCGCTTCGCGACAGCTTCTCCAAAGGAGAAGCGTGAAGTCCAGCACCGCCCTCAATAATTCACCCTTCTCCTCTGGAGAAGGTGCCCCGACGGGGCGGATGAGGTCCCTAGCCACAAGCACAGCACCCAAACCCGTAATTCCGTGCAAGCCGTAGCTCAGCGCAGGCGCGACACGGAATCCAGCTTACTAGCATCGAACTCAATGGCCAAAGCTGGGGCATTGCCTCCTTAGCGGTGACGGTTAAATGACTATGTCACTTTTCCCAAACCATAAACACTTTATTTTGCTTGCCAAAATACCACACGCGCCGAAATGGATTCTGCGGCGCAACTTCAAGTTCATTTTTCATTCGAGCAACTGCCATATCATTTGGTGTGGCCAGCTTCCCGTTCGAATAACATAACAATTCGATCGGGTAGTCGGTTATGTATTTATTTGCGAGTTTTTCGCGAACTATTTTTATCGTCGGATCAGAAGTATTTATAAGAATTTGCCCATTGCCATTTATCAGTTTTGAATTGTTATGAGCCAGGTTCTCCGAACAATTTTCAACCAGCTCAAACGCTATCTTGCAATTCGGACCATCATACAGAATATCCGGTTGAGGCGGCTCCAAATTTTTAATCAGGTCCGGTTCAATTGGCCAAGACATTGCATTGGCGAATTGTCTAAATAGATCGCGCTCAGCCTGTGCCTTCTTCTGATCTTTTGTAGATTTCATTTTCACCTCAAATCCGGTGCCATCGCTTCCTTCACCAGCGCCGCCAGCGTATCAGCCAGCGTCGCCACCTTCTGATCTTGCGAACCCAAGCGCCGCACAGAAACCGTCTTCTCTTCCATCTCGCGTTTGCCCACCGCCAAGATCACTGGTACCTTGGCCAGTGAATGCTCGCGCACTTTGTAGTTGATCTTCTCGTTGCGCAAATCGGCATCAGCCCGCAAGCCAGCCGCGCGCAGCAGACTGCGCACTTCAACGGCATAGTCATCCGCATCAGACGTAATCGGCGCCACCATCACCTGCAACGGCGCCAACCAAAGTGGGAAGTGTCCCGCAAAGTTCTCGATCAAAATCCCAAGGAACCGCTCCATCGATCCGCAAATGGCGCGGTGGATCATGACGGGCACATGCTTCCCGCCATCGGCACCAATGTAAAACGCACCAAAACGTTCCGGCAGATTGAAATCCACCTGCGTTGTGCCGCACTGCCAATCACGGCCGATGGCATCACGCAGCACATATTCAAACTTGGGGCCATAGAAAGCCCCCTCGCCCGGATTGATCGCTGTTTTAATTTTGCCATCAGAAGCTTCAGAGATTTGCACTAAAACCTTTTGCATAATGTCTTCAGCGCGGTCCCAATCGGCATCCGTGCCCACGCGCTTTTCAGGACGTGTGGAAAGTTTCACTACGATTTGCTCAAAACCAAAATCCTTATAGGTCGACAAGATTAGATCATTGATCTTCAAACACTCATCGGCCATCTGCTCAGGCGTGCAGAAAATATGCGCGTCATCTTGCGTGAAACCGCGCACACGCATCAGACCGTGAAGTGCGCCAGATGGTTCATAGCGGTGCACCAAGCCGAACTCAGCAAGGCGCATTGGCAATTCGCGGTATGACCGCAAACCATGTTTGAAGAGTTGCACATGGCCCGGGCAGTTCATTGGTTTTAACGCGAACACCTGTTCGTCTTCCGTGTGTTCGCCAGCCGATGTCACTTGGAACATGCCCTCGCGGTACCAACCCCAATGTCCTGATGTTTCCCAGAGTGATTTATCGAGAACTTGTGGCGCGTTCACCTCTTGATAGTCGAGCTTGTTCAAACGCCGGCGCATATAAGAAATCAAAAGCTGGAACATCGTCCAGCCCTTGGCATGCCAGAACACCACGCCCGGGCCTTCATCTTGGAAATGGAACAAATCCATTTCACGGCCTAGCTTGCGGTGGTCGCGCTTTTCGGCTTCTTCAAGCGCCGTTACATAATTCGCCAAGTCTTTGTCGTTGGCCCAAGCCGTTCCGTAAATGCGTGTGAGCATGGGTTTGGTGGAATCGCCGCGCCAATAAGCGCCAGCCACCTTCATCAATTTGAACGCCGTACCAATCTTACCCGTGCTCGTCATATGCGGCCCGCGGCACATATCCACCCAGCCGCCTTGATCGTAAAACTTAATGTCTTCATTGCCGGGGATGGAGTCGACCAACTCAACCTTAAAAGCCTCGCCCCTCGTTTCAAAAAACGCTTTGGCTTCTTCACGAGTCTTCACAGACTTCGTGAAAGGCTTGTCGCGCTGAATAATCTCGCGCATCTTTTTTTCAATCGGCGCAAAATCCGCTTGCGAGAATGGCTCATTGCGGAAAAAATCATAATAGAAACCGTTTTCAATCACTGGCCCGATCGTCACTTGAGTGCCCGGGAATAATTCTTGCACGGCTTCAGCTAAAACGTGAGCGGCATCGTGACGAATGAGTTCCAATGCGCGGTCATCATCGCGTGTTACAATCTGCAAAGTGGCGTCAGCGTTGATCGGATCAGCCAAATCAACCAGTTGGCCATTCACCACAGCAGCAACAGCCTTTTTTTCCAATGACTTAGAGATTGATGCGGCCACTTGGCCCGCTGTGGAACCCTGCTCAACTTCGCGCTTTGCGCCATCAGGGAATGTCAGTGTAATCATTTTATTTTCTCCTCGTGCTCACTCCCACAAACCATTCGCGGGTAAGCCAAATCATTGATTGAAATCCACAAATGCCGCGTCATGGCGAGGCGGTCAACCCCTCTCGAAAATCGTTAAGATTTGCGTAACTTTTTAATAACCTGCCATTAACCTTAACAGTTCATGTTCTGCCCCATTGCAGGTCAACAGTTAGTGGGTAAAATTATGAAAAAGTATCTTCTCCTCACCTCCCTCGCCCTTTCGGCGATCATCCCCGGTGCAGCAGCGCTTGCCGCCGATATGGATTTACCACCACCACCACCACCACCACCTGTTGAGCACCTTCGCCCAGCTACCTATGATTGGACTGGCTTTTACGCTGGCGGTTGGGTTGGCACAGCATGCATCAACGGCACCATAACAGACAACACGGGCGGCGGCGTAAATTACCTCAATGCTGGTTGCGGATATAAAGGCGGCGTGCTTGCAGGTTACAACCATCAGATCGATGATTTCGTGTTCGGCGTTGAAGGCGATTGGGGCATGAGCAACGACCTTGTTCACAACATCGACCCGACGGCTGATTTCCGTTTCAAGCTTGATAGCATTGCAACCATCCGTGGTCGCGCTGGTTACGCCTTTGACGACACATTGTTTTATCTCACTGCCGGCGGCGCATATGCCCGAGGCGAATACAACGGCATCGTTGCAGGCGTTCCAAGTGGTCTGAAGCAAGATCAATTTGGTTGGGTTGCAGGCCTCGGCATGGAACACGCATTTACTGACAGCATCCGCTTCCGTCTGGAAAGCGTTTACACAAAGCTTGGCGATGCTACCTACTCATCAGGTTGCTGTAACATTACAAACCATTGGGGCGATGAATGGGAAACCAAGGCCGCTCTGATCTGGGCCTTCTAATGTAAATCTAAATCACAAGACCAGGGGGCCGGAGTTTACTTCGGCTCTTTTTGTTTGGGCCAGCCGCAGTTGCACGTGGCGGGAACTGGATCAAAGCCGTCCCCACCCCAAGGGTGACAGCGCGCAATGCGTTTTACAGCCAACGCCGATCCACATACTGAACCATGCTGTTCGATGGCTTGCCTGGCATAATCTGAACATGTCGGCAAAAAACGGCATCCTCGCCCCATGAAGGATGATAGTGTAAGCTGATAAACGCGGATCAAAACCAGCAACAAAGTTTTCATGGGGATAGATATAATGGCGATAACAAAAAAACCCAACATCCTGTTTGTGATGGCTGACCAGCTGGCCGCTCAGTTCTTGGAACCTTACGGCCACAAACTTGTGCAAACCCCAAACCTAAGCCGCTTGGCCCGCGAAGGCGTTGTATTTGAAAACTGTTATTCCACCAGCCCGCTCTGCGCACCAGCTAGAGCCACGGTGATGAACGGTCTCCTGCCCTCACGCACGGGTGTATATGACAACGCCGCCGAATTCCCATCCGCGATTCCAACTTGGGCGCATTATTTGCGTTTGAACGGCTATCAAACCTGCCTGTCCGGCAAGATGCATTTTGTGGGGCCTGACCAACTGCACGGCCTAGAGGAACGCCTGACCACAGACATCTATCCCGCAGACTTTGGCTGGACTCCAGATTGGCGTCTGAAGCAAGAGCGCATCGACTGGTGGTATCACAACATGACATCGGTGCTGCAACCCGGTATCGCTGAAATTTCAAACCAGCTTGAATTTGATGATGATGTGGCGTTTCAAGCCACACGCAAGCTTTACGACTATGCGCGCTTCTCGTCCGAAAAGCCTTTCGCTTTGTTGGCCAGCTTCACGCATCCGCATGATCCCTATGCAGCGCGCAAAAAGTTTTGGGACTTGTATAAGGACGACGAAATCCCCCTGCCCGCCGTGCCACACATGCCCCGTGAAAAACTCGATGCTCACAGCCAGAGGCTCTTTGATGTATCTGCAATGAGCGATTACACCGTAACCGAAGCCGACATCCGCGCGGCTCGTCATGGCTATTTCGCAAACATATCCTATGTTGATGATCTGCTCGGCCAATTGATCAACACGCTCGAAGTGACAGGCCAACTTGAAAACACAACAATCATTTTCACGTCTGATCACGGTGATTTTTTGGGCGAGCGAGGCCTCTGGTACAAGATGTCATACCTTGAACCCGGAGCCCATGTCCCACTTATCATTTGGAATCCAAAATTAATCAAACCACGCCGTATCAAAGAACCTGTGTCGCTGGCCGATATCATGCCAACGATTTCTGCAATTGGCGGAACCACTGACCTCGCGCGCAAAGTCGATGGCCGTTCATTGCTTCCATTGCTCCAAGGTGCCTCTGAAAATCCGGATGCAACCGCATGGGGCGAATATCTGGCGGAGGGTGCGATCGCACCCCTTTACATGCTGCGCCGTGGCCCCTGGAAATTCATCCACTCACCGGTTGATCCTGATCAGCTATTCAACTTGGTTGATGACCCAAATGAATTGAACAATCGCGCTTCAACACATCCACTCGCCTTAAAATTCCGCAGCGAAGTGGAAGCCAAATTCGACATCCCCAAAATTCATGCACAAGTTTTAGAAAGCCAACAATCTCGGCTGATGATGTTCGAAGCCATGAAACAAGGCCACCACTTCCCATGGGATTTCCAACCGCTGCGCGATGCTTCTGAACAATACACTCGCAATCATATGAGTGTGACGGAGCGCGATTTGAAATCAAGGTTTCCGCAAGCACCGGATATCGAAAACAAGAAGCGCTAACTGCCAAACATATGGTGCACAAGTTGCGCGTAAACCACACCAAAAACCAATAGCGCGATGACAGTCGTGGCCAAAATTTTCTTGCCCCAATGAAGCGCCGTGGGTGCGCCAGCATCGTGGCCGGGCTTCACTTGCTCGCCAGCCTCATGCGAATTGCGAACGCCAAAAGGCAAAACAGCAAAAAGCACTGTCCACCAGATCACAAAATAAATCGCAATCATGCTGCCAATTTTCATTTCTGTTCTAACTCCACCAGCACGCCATTAAAATCTTTGGGGTGCAAAAACAATACAGGCTTTCCATGTGCACCAATTTTCGGCGCACCATCGCCCAATATACGCGCACCCGAAGCCATCAGATGATCGCGCGAGGAAATTATGTCATCTACCTCATAGCAGATGTGATGCATCCCACCCGACGGGTTCTTGGCCAAGAATGCTGCAATCGGTGAACCGTCACCTATGGGTTCGAGCAATTCGATCTTGGTGTTTGGCAAAGTGATGAACACAACCGTCACACCGTGTTCTGGCAACGCTTGAGGCTGAGAAACGTCTGCGCCCAACGCGTTGTTGTAGAATGCTGATGCCGCAGCCAAATCAGGCACAGCAATCGCCACATGGTTAAGCCGCCCAATCACGCTGCGGCAGCCCTGTTGATTAATCCTTCAGCCAGCCATTGCCGCGCGCGGGGCATTTCAATGGCACGAGGGCCTAGCACATGGCGCTCTAGAAAATATCCAGTAAGTTTGAGGCCAGCTATAACATCGCCTGCCATCACATCTGTCTCACCGCGCAAGAAAGCAGGCAGGGAAAATAACTTATCTTGATAAGGAAGCCCCGCCTCGCGGCTCACAGCGCGGCCGGTGCGTGGCGAAACATAATGCAATTCTTCAACCGAACCCGTCGAAGCACATTTCGATAAATCCATGCCGAAGCCAAGCTCGTCCAACAGCCCCATCTCCCAGCGCACCAGCAAGGCTGGCCACACCGCATCATCGTCAAACGAAGCCATCACAATATGCGCTGCATGATAAAGTTTCGGATGCGGCTCTCGCTCTGGCAACAATTGTGCAAGCGCCATCAATGTTGATAGCCCTGCCAATCGCAACGGATGCGCCAAAATAAATCCGGCCTTCAAACTCAAAGGCTCAACTTGATAAGTGCCCAGATGATCTTCAAGCCGCGCCCGCCATGTGGCCATCACCAAATTGCCGGGTTGTAAAATCGGCCGCATTTGTCGGCCGCGCCCACCGCGCACCATGCCCATGCAGCGGCCATGTTCAGCCGTTAGAATTTCGACAATGGAAGAAGTTTCGCCGTGGCCGCGAACCCCAATAATAACGCCTTCATCGCGCCATTCCATCTCAGCGTAATCCCATCATCCTCAATCGCTCTGGGTCAACCGCCCAATTCTCACGCACCTTCACGAACAGAAACAAATGTACACGCCGCTCAAATGATTCTTCCATTTCCTTGCGCGCCAATTGCCCCAGCACTTTAATCTGTGCACCGCCCTTGCCAAGCACAATCGCCTTCTGGCTATCGCGCTCCACAAATATAGCTTGCGTGATTTTTACAGAACCATCTTTCTTTTCTTCCCACGCTTCAGTTTCAACAGTGGAAGAATAAGGCAGCTCATCATGCAAGCGCTCATAAATTTTCTCGCGCGTGATTTCAGAGGCGATGAAACGGAGATGCACATCAGCTGTTTGATCTTCAGGATAGAGCCAAGGCCCAATTGGCATCATACCCGCAAGCTTTGCCCCCAGCTTGGCCACACCAGAACCGCTGATCGCCGAAACCATAAATGTATCGGTAAACGGAAACGCAGCTGAACATTGCTCAGCCAGTGGCATCAATTTTTCGATCTCGATCAAATCAATCTTGTTGAGCACCAGCATAGCTTTGGTCTTGCTCGCCTTGAAACCTTCAATGATTTTGAGAACCTCATCTTCAAGCCCTCGCCGTGCATCCACAATCAAAACAACAGCATCAGCCTCGCCAGCCCCTGCCCAAGCGCTTTCAACCATTGCTTCATCAAGCTTGCGGCGTGGTTTGAAAATACCTGGTGTATCCACCAACACAACTTGAGACTCTTCATGCATATAGATCGCACGAATACGAGCGCGCGTGGTTTGAACTTTGTGGCTTACAATCGAAACTTTTGATCCAACCAGTTTGTTGACCAGTGTAGATTTGCCAGCATTTGGTGCGCCAATAATGGCAGCAAATCCGCAACGGGTCGTCATATCGTTCATCTATCTAATTCCTTCGCGAGCGATAAATTCATGCGCTGCCGCCATCTCTGAAGCCCGCTTAGAAGCCCCCACGCCCTTTGTCACTTCAAAAAACCCGACACGCAATTCAATTGTAAAGGTCGGCGCATGTTCGGGTCCTTCCCGCGAAATCACTTCATATTGTGGCAGCGGCAGCGCCCGTGCTAAGGCCCATTCCTGAACCACCGTCTTAGCATCTTTCAAGCTGGTGGACGGCGCGTCAATACGCTCTTCCCATTGCTTCAATATAAAGGCGCGTGCCACATCCAAACCACCGTCGAGATAGAGCGCGCCAATCAATGCCTCAACAACGTCGCCCAAAACCGATCCGATACGCTGCACGCCCTTTTTCTTTTCAGTCGAGCCGAGCAGAATAAAATCATCGAGCCCCATTTGAATGCCGACAGCTGCACAAGTTTCACCACGCACCAAAAGGCTCAAGCGTGCCGCCATAGGTCCTTCTTGTTCATGTTTAAAACGCGTGAACAATTCCTCAGCTATAACCAAACTCAACACGCGGTCACCTAAAAATTCGAGCCGCTGATAATCCTGTTTTTTAGCGGCACGGCTACCATGCGTTAGCGCATTTTTGCACAATTCTCGATTGCGAAATTGGTGGCCGATCAATGCTTCAAGCCTGTCAATTGCCTCTTTATGTTCGAGTGGCAAGTTCGCTCATATCCAATGGAAAAAGCGCGACCAACGAATCTGCATTGGCCATTCCCAGATTCGAGCAAGGCTGGCACCTGGTTCAAATGAGAAAAACACAATATCCGCTTTGCCTACAAAATTCTCAATTGGCACATAACCAACCTTATCGAGATAGCGCGAGTCTTGGCTGTTATCGCGGTTATCGCCCATCATAAAATAGTGGGTTGCGGGGACGACATATTCTTCCGTATTATCAGGCGCACCTGCGCTGGTGCCGAAATCAAGAACATTATAGGTGACGCCATTGGGAAGCGTTTCTTTAAATTGCGCCACCGCTGGGCCGCCGCCTGTTTCTTCGTTTGGATCCACATAGTCTTCGACGCGTTGTTTTTTCACTTCTTGGCCGTTGATGAACAACACGCCCTGTTTCATCTGAATGATGTCGCCCGGCAGGCCAATGACGCGCTTGATATAATCAACTGTCAAATCTTGTGGATATTTGAACACCGCCACATCGCCACGCTTTGGTGTATCGGCCAAAACCATGCGCCCCGGAAAATCAACCGGGCAGCAATTCCAAGGTTTGGCTACGAAAGGCGGGAATGAAAAGTTAAACGAATACTTGCCGTATCCATAAGAAAGCTTTGAAACAAATATATAATCACCGATCTTCAAAGTTGGATACATCGAAGCAGACGGGATGTTGAAGGGTTGGAAAAAGAAAGTGCGCACAAAAAACGCAATCGCCAGCGCTTGGATGATGACTTTCAAAGTCTCCCAAATTCCATCTTCCTGCTTTTTGCCAGAGGCGCGCGCCGCAGCAAGACTTTGATCGTTTTTGTTCATCCATCCACAAAGGCAGCCAATGCCGCCCCCTTTTCAAACTTGCTTATATACAATTTTCATTATGTGAGATGCAATCTTGGCTAGTTCAAGACTGCCAACTGTTGCACACATATCACAGTCGGTTCGCCTCGATTATCACCACTGCCTGCGCATAAGGAAAATCGTCGGTAATCGTTAGATGCACGTGTGCCACCATACCCGCAGGTACCAAGCGTTCCAATTGCTCTTTGGCACCCCCTGTCAAAACCATCGTCGGGCGGCCTGAAGGTTCATTGACAACACCCATATCTTTCCAAAACACGCCGCGCCGAAACCCAGTTCCTAATGCTTTTGAGCACGCCTCTTTGGCCGCAAATCGTTTGGCATAAGAGGCCGCCCGCTGCGCACGTTTATCTGATTTCTGCTTTTCAATGTCTGTAAAAATACGGTCGCGAAATCGATCGCCAAATTTCTCCAGAGTCTTTTCCACGCGCCGGATATCGACAATATCGTTTCCGATTCCAATAATCATACCGTGAGGCTCCGACTGCCAGGCTTAATCGCGGGAATTGTCGCTAGTTCAGGCGGCAGGGCATCGGCTGGATAGGCTGGAATTTCCAGAGCCGTCAACGCATAAAGTGGCACACCCACATCAGCTTTGCCGCCCGAACGATTAATCAAACAAGCCGCCGCAATGCAAATCCCACCCGCCTTTTCGATGGCGCTGATGCATTCACGCGACGATAGGCCAGTGGTCACAATGTCTTCAACCATCAATACCTTTGCACCCTTTTCAATATTGAAACCACGGCGCAGAGCGAACTTACCGTCAACACGCTCAAAGAAAATTGCAGGCACATTGAGTTGCCGCCCCATCTCATAACCAACCACCACGCCGCCCATGGCAGGCGACGCAACAAGATCCACTTCCTGTCCACCTGCGCGAACCGCAGCCGCCAAACTGGAACACAGCCGCTCGGCCCGTTTTGCATCCATCAACACCCGTGCGCATTGCAAATAGCGCGCGGAATGCAAACCCGATGACAATACAAAATGCCCTTCGAGCAATGCACCCGCCGCTCGAAACTCATCCAAAACCTGTGCGTGTGAAAGCATTATCCAGCCACCCTATTCACCTCTGAAACCAATGGCCTGCTCTTTAAACCGTTCATAATGTCGTTCAAGTGCCGGTTGTCAAAAACTTCGAGCAAAATAGTGAGCTCAAAGAAGTCGCGCACGCCATGCCGCGCTTGCATTTGCAGCTCATCAATATTGCCGCCATGCTCGGCGATCAACTGTGTCACTTGGCCCAGTGCTCCCACTTCATTGATCAAAATAATCTTGATCCGCGCAGGAAAGCGCATGCCCTCTTCGGCCACGCCCCACGCTAAATCCACCCAGCGTTCGGGCTGTTGATCAAACTGTTCCAACGCCTGCGCAAAGATCGGATAAATCGTAATACCTTCGCCTGGTGTTGAAATGCCCACAATGCGTTCGCCCGGCACAGCGCCCGTTGCTGGATGAATTTTCAAAGCCACATTGGCCGCTGCACCGCGCACAGGCAGCGACAGGCGCCCATCACCACTGCCCTTCTTGCTGGTGAGCTTGCGCCGTGATGCCCTCATCTCTTTCTCGTCAACGGCAAGGCCCATCGCTTTCAGAACATCAAGGCCAGATAACTCGCCGCGCCCCACAGCGGCTAAAGCATCATCCACGTTCTTATGACCAAGGCGCGGAACAGCAGCGGTGAGTTCCTTATCGACCAGCTCATGCTTTTGCTTCTTCAAAAGCGATTCAATTATTTCGCGGCCCAAGCCAGTAAATTGTTTGCGAATGGCCGCACGCGTCGCGCGCCGGATGGCAGCTTTGGCCTTACCCGTAATCGCAATCGCTTCCCAAGCCGGTGGTGGCACCTGAGCATCGGAACGCACGATCACCACTTCATCACCATTGTTAAGTTGGGTGACCAATGGCGCATGTCTGCCATTCACCTTACAGCCAACGCAGCTATCGCCAATCGATGTGTGTAAGGCGTATGCAAAATCAATCGGCGTGGCACCACGCGGCAAGGCAATCAATTGCCCCTTCGGCGTGAAACAGAAAACCTGATCGTGGAAAAGTTCAAGCCTTGTATGTTCCAAAAATTCTTTCGGGCTGTCACCCTCTTGCAAAACTTCCATCAAATGCCGAAGCCACCGATAGGCATTTGATTCAGCCGCAGGCACGCGCACACCCAGCTGCGCCATCTTCGCTTCGCCCACATCCTTATAAAGCGCATGGGCCGCAACGCCGCGCTCGGCTATTTCATGCATCAGCTTAGTGCGAATTTGCATTTCCACACGCATCGAATGCGGGCCGATTACGATTGTATGCAGCGAACGATAATCATTCTGCTTCGGGTTGCTAATATAGTCTTTGAACTTTTCAGGCACGGCGCGCCACGTCTGATGCACCATGCCCAAAGCCAGATAGCAATCATCCACACTTTCAACCAAAACCCGAAACGCGAAAATATCTGAAAGCTGATCTAGGGCCAGATGCTTGCGCTCCATCTTGCGCCAAATTGAATAGGCCCGCTTTTCGCGGCCCTTCACCGATGCATTAATCCCATGGCTCGCCAATTCCTTGGTGAGCGCCACTTCAATCTCGCGCAACATATCGCCGCTCTCGTCATGCAGACGTGCCAATCGATCATGAATAACCTTGTTCGCTTCAGGATTGAGAATCTTGAAAGCAATATCTTCCATCTCATCGCGAATCAGCTGCATGCCCATGCGCCCTGCCAGCGGCGCATAAATATCCATTGTCTCCTGCGCCACACGCGCGCGCTTTTCGGGCTTTACATGGTCGAGCGTGCGCATATTGTGTAAGCGGTCTGCAAGCTTCACCAACAACACGCGCACATCTTTCGACATCGCCAAAAGCAGCTTGCGCAAATTCTCAGCTTGGGTTGCTTCCTTGGTCACCATGTCAAGCTTGGCAATCTTGGTTAGCCCATCAACCAGCGATGCAATCTCATCGCCAAACTTCTCAACAATCTCCTGATGCGTAGCTTCAGTGTCTTCCACCGTGTCATGCAGCAGTGCCGCCACAATCGTCGCCGAATCCAACTTCATATCCGCCAGAATGGCGGCCACTTCCAAGGGGTGATTGAAATACGCCTCACCCGAAGCCCGCCTCTGCGTGCCATGCGCCTTCATGGCATAGATATAAGCGCGGTTGAGCATATCCTCATCCGCGTCCGGGTCATAATTCGTAACCCGCTCAACCAACTCATATTGGCGCATCATAAACCTACCATATAAGAAAAAAGGCCGGATGCTAGGCCCTTGCACGCAATAGAGGCGTTAGGGGGTGCGCCAGCTAAATAATATGATTTATTTCTATTAAATAGGATTTAAAGATTGACAAATCACTTGAATAGGCCTATATACAGAACATGAAAGGAGATCGATTTTGGGTTTTTTAGTTATTTTATCTATAGTTATTGGTTTTTGGGGGGTCTTTGGGCAACTCTTGCGCAAACCCGTCAATTTGCGCGAAGGCAAGGCGCCACAACCAGCAAAATCATTCAGCAGTAACAAAGCGGTAAGTGAGGCATGGCAAAATCGATATGTTAAAAAACAGGAATCTAGCAAAGGTGCAGATGGCATGATGAAGAACATTGGACAGGCATCAGAATGCGCTGCCACCCATAACGCGTGGTCGCCAGATACAAGGGGGCAAGCGCTACAGTTCCGTGACGCTGCACCTTATTTGATGCATGTGGTTTCAGGGCGCGCGGTGATTGATGATTACGGCATCAAACAGGCCGATGGCGCTGGTGGTTTTTTTTGGGCCTTGGCCAGTGGCACCCCCATTAAGGATGCAAACGGCACTGTGATCGCCGCCCCCACCAAGGCTGATATTCTGGCACAAGCCCATGCGAGCGGCAGCGAATGGCGCACAGAAACTTTCGGCTTTAATGCCTTCGCCGACCTGCCCGTTCAAAACATCGGCATCGACATCGTAAACGGCCAAGTGGCGGACTACACCGTGCAGGTGACCGACCAGGACGGCCACTTCTACGTCTGGGCCCGAAACCTCGACCGCGCATTGGCCCTGCAAGCCAAGCAAGGCACATCGCTGGCGTTTAACTTGCGCAATTACGAAGTGGATTTCGAGGCGTTTAGTTGTGGAGTTTTATCTACAAACGACAATAGAATCCTGAGAGAGGTCGCGTGATGGCTTGGACAGTAGGTGGATCAG
>JAYWEV010000036.1:0-18442 GCA_043779145.1 Aestuariivirga sp.
CCTTATTTAAATCCTGATATGGCATTTAAAGCTCAGAATTTGAGGCTGAGGGGCAGTTGAAGGTTGGGGAGCTAGGCGGGTATCCTAAACTAGGAAACCGCTTCTAAGGTGCCCCTTAGGCCCATTGAATAGATTTCAATAATAGGATGTAATTCAGTATCCGTTCAACCTGTCCACGACATTAACCAATCCTTCGCCACGCTCAAACCGCTCAATCTGCGCGTAAACATATCGGCAAATTGTTTCTGGATCGGAATCCGCAGCCATGTGGGGCGTCAGCGTAACGCGAGGATGCGACCACAGCCTGCTCGTCCCAGGCAAAGGCTCCTGGCGAAACACATCCAAAGTGACGGCATAAAGCTCGCCTGAATCCAGACATGTCAAAATATCATCTTCAACCTGTGCCCGCCCACGCCCGGCATTGATCAGAATGGGCGCGCCAAACGGCCCGCGACGCGAAAGCTTGGTGATCAAAGCCTGGTTGATAATCCCGTCCGTATCTGCCGTGGCTGGAAGAAGCGAAACCAGAATATCCGTCTCACCTAAAAACCTATCGAATTCATCTGTCCCAGTAAAACTTTTAACGCCTTCAATATGTTTCACGCTGCGGCTCCAACCCACCACATTGAAACCCATCATTAAAAGTTTTCGCGCCGCATCAGCCCCCAGAACCCCAAGCCCCATAATCCCTACGGTGATGGCCGAAGCTGCGTGTTGCGGAAATGGGTCCCAAATTTTATTGCGTTGGTTCTCATCAAGACGGCGTTGCTGGCGGTGATGCATTAATACATGCTGCACAATGTATTCGCTCATGCGGTTTGTGAGATCATCATCTTTCACCCGCACAATGGGAATGCCTAGCGGCAAAGTGGGATCACCCAATATTGCATCAACACCAGCACCCAAAGAAAAGATCACTTTGAGATTGGCAAAACGCTTCAACTCATCAGCCGGCGGCAGCCAAGCGGCGGCATAGGTTATGTCTTTAACATCACCCACATTCGGCCAAAGGCGAATATCAAGTTTTGAGGCAACCTTCTGCAAAGCCTTGCCCCAAGGTTCTGCGTCCCACGTTGGCGTGACAAATAAAAACGCGCTCATTGCCGCACCACACCATCAACCGCTTTGAGATTCAAAGCTGCTGCCAACAATGCTTTTGTATAAGGCTCTTGCGGATTGTTGAAAATCTCTTGCGTCACACCACGCTCCACCACCACACCATCACGCATGACAATCACTTCATTGGCCAGGGCGCGCACCACTTTGAGATCATGACTGATAAACAGATAACTCAAATTATGCTTCACCTGCAAAGCCCGGAGCAAATCAACCACCTGCGCCTGAACCGACATATCAAGAGCTGACGTTGGTTCATCGAGCATAATGAATTTTGGTTCAAGTGCTAAGGCCCGCGCAATGGCAATGCGCTGGCGCTGGCCGCCGGAAAACTCATGCGGAAAACGGTCCATATGAGCTGCATCTAGCCCCACCTCAGTTAAAGCCTGCGCCACCCGCGTCCGCCGTGCTGCTGCGTTAAGTTCAGGCTTCTGAATAGTCAAACCCTCTTCAACGATTTGCAAAACGGAAAGACGAGGTGATAGCGAGCCAAATGGATCTTGAAACACCACCTGCATATCTTTGCGCAAAGGCCGCATGACGCCGGATTTCAAACCATCAATGCGCTGACCTTTGAATGTAATTTCACCTTGAGAAGAAATCAGCCGCATAATGGCAAGGCCGGTTGTTGTCTTGCCCGAGCCAGATTCCCCTACAATGCCAAGCGTCTGGCCAGCGCGCAGAGTAAGATCGAGGCCGTCAACGGCTTTGATATGACCTACGGTGTTGCGAAAGAAGCCTTGCTTGACCGGAAACCAAACTTTCAGATTTTTGGTTTCAATAATTTTTTCCGCATTAAGATCAGCTTTCGGTGGCTGGCCCTTTGGTTCTGCAGCGAGCAGCATTTTAGTATATTCGTGCTGCGGATTGGCGAACACGGCTTTGGCCGCACCCGCTTCCACAATCTTGCCCTTCTGCATCACGCAAACATGATCCGCCATATTGCGCACGATCCCCAAATCATGGGTAATCAACAACAGCGCCATGCCGAATTCTTTTTGCAAATCTTTCAGCAGTTTTAAGATTTGCGCCTGCACCGTCACATCAAGTGCAGTGGTCGGCTCATCGGCAATCAACAAATCGGGCTTGTTGGCAAGGGCCATGGCAATCATCACGCGTTGGCGCTGTCCGCCTGAAAGCTGATGAGGATAGGCTTGTAAGCGCGAAGCCGCATTGCGAATGCCCACTTTTTCCAAAAGCTCCACAATCTGTTTGCGTGCTGCTTGGCCTTTAATGCCTTGGTGGATTTCCAGAATTTCACCAATCTGCTTTTCAATATTATGCAACGGATTAAGCGATGTCATCGGCTCTTGAAAAATCATCGTAACATTGCGGCCGCGCACGTGGCGCAAATCAGCTTCATCGGCATCCAGCAGGTCTTGGCCTTTAAACAAAATCTGCCCCGACGGGTGCGAAGCCGCAGGATATTGTAACAGCTTCAAAATACTTAAGGCACTGACAGATTTTCCAGAACCTGATTCACCCACCAGTGCCAGCGTCTCGCCTCTATTCACAGCGAATGAAACATGATCAACGGCCAAAAATTCTTTGCCTGATTGCTTGAACGCAACTGACAAATCTTTCACTTCAAGAAGCAACTCACTCATGAAAATGTCTTCCGCGGATCAAGGGCGTCGCGCACCGCTTCACCCATAAAAACCAGAAGCGTGAGCATGGTCGACATCATGAAGAAAATCGTAAAACCCAGCCATGGTGCCTGCAAATTATCTTTCCCCTGCTTGACCATCTCGCCCAGCGAAGGCGAACCCGGAGGCAAGCCGAAGCCTAAATAATCGAGTGACGAAAGTGTCGTGACAGAACCCGCAATGATGAAGGGCATAAAGGTGACGGCAGAAACCATCGCATTTGGCAAAAGATGCTTGAACATGATCTTCACATTCGAAAGCCCCAGAGCTTTTGCGGCGCGTACATATTCAAAATTCCGTGCACGCAAAAACTCAGCACGAATTAAGTGCACCAAACCTGTCCAAGAAAACATCATCAAAATGAAGAGCAACAGCCAAAAGTTCGGAGCCAAGAATGCGGATAAAATAATCAGCAGATAAAGCGTTGGCATGGACGCCCAGATTTCGATGAAGCGTTGCAACAGCAAATCCGTCCAGCCACCAAAAAACCCTTGAATGGCACCCAGCACAATGCCGATGATTGAGGAGAAGAAAGTGAGTATCAAACCAAAGGCCACGGAAACGCGGTAGCCATAAATCAACCGCGCAATCACATCGCGCCCGCCATCATCTGTGCCCAGCCAATTCATGTTTCCAGCAACACATTGTGGGTCTTGGTCTCTCAGCGGATATTTCGAACAGGCAACTTCACGAGTCAACATGCCCGCAGGCGACGACGGCGCTGATTGCGGAATTTCGGCATTCACAGTGTTGTAGGAATAACGGATCAGCGGCCACACCATCCACCCATTGGCGCTGATTTCATCGATGTTAGCTGGATCGTGATAGTTGGTCTTGGCTAAAAACCCGCCGAACTTTGATTCCGGATATTCAACCAATATTGGATAAAGCAATTCGCCCTTGTAGGAAGCGATAATTGGTTTGTCGTTGGCAATCATTGGCGCAAAGATTGAGATGAAAAAAAGCGCAGCAAAAATCCAGAACGACCAGAAGCCGCGTCTATTGGCCTTGAATAAAGCCCAGCGCCGTTGATTGAGGGGGTTGAGTTTGAACACGCCGTCAAACCTCCCGTGCTTCGAAATCAATGCGCGGATCAATCCATGTATAGAGAAGATCACTGATCAACGCCACCACGAGGCCGATCAATGTGAAGATATAAAGACTTGCGAACACTACAGCATAATCACGGTCGAGAACTGATCTGTAAGTGAGAAAACCTAAGCCATCGAGCGAGAACACCTGCTCAATCAAAAGTGATCCAGTGAAAAACGCATGCAAAAACGCGCCGGGAAAACCGGAGATGACTAGTAGCATGGCATTGCGAAACACATGGCCATAAAGCACGCGTGATTCAGTAAGGCCCTTGGCACGCGCTGTGGTGACATATTGTTTTTTGATTTCATCGAGGAAGGAATTTTTGGTGAGCAAAGTCATCGTCGCAAAACTGCCCACACCCATGGCGATGAGGGGTAAAACTAAATGCCATGCGTAATCTTTGATCTTTCCCCACCAGCTGAGATCTGAAAAATTATCAGAGGTGAGAAGCCGCAGTGGAAACCAGTTGTAATAACTGCCGCCCGCAAAAACGATGATCAGAAAAATCGAAAGCACGAATGATGGAATGGCATAGCCAATGCTAACAATCGCCGATGACCATACATCAAACGGTGTACCATCTTTCACCGCTTTGCGAATTCCAAGCGGGATCGACACCAAATAAGATATGATCAACAACCAAAGCCCCAGCGAAATTGAGACGGGGAGTTTTTCGGCGATGAGTGACAGAACCGATTTGGAGCGGAAATAACTCTGCCCAAAATCAAACATCGCATATTTTTTAATCATCAGTAGAAACCGCTCAACAGGCGGTTTGTCGAAACCAAAATCCTTTTCCAGCTTCTTGATAATTTCAGGGTCAAGCCCCCGCGCACCCCGGTAAGAGCTGTTATTTTGTTTATCGCCTAAATTTTCCGTGCCCCCACCGCTCAAGCGATCATCAGCACCATTGCCCTCCATCTGCGCAATAATGCGCTCTATGGGCCCACCCGGAACGAATTGCGTGACTGCAAACGTCAGTAACATGACCCCCAATAAAGTGGGGATCATCAGCAGCAAACGTTTGAGAATATAGGCGCCCATTAATCAGAAATCATCCTGCCGCCGTCTTCTTCGCTTTATCTTCATCCCACCACCATGTGAGTGGGAAGCCCAAATTATAATCAGGGTTTTTCTCAGGGCGCCCAAAACGATTCCAATACGCAATGCGCTCATACGGAATAAACCAGTGGGGCGAGACATAGTGGTTCCACATCAAAGCTCGGTCCAGTGCGCGGCAGGCCACGACCAATGCGGCGCGATCTTTCGCAAAGATGACCTTATCGATCAGCGCATCAATGGCCGGATTTTTGATCCCAACATAATTTGATGAGCCAACCTTATCAGCTGAACCAGTTCCAAAGAAAGAGCGCTGTTCATTGCCTGGGGAAAGACTTTGCGCGAAGCTTCCGACGATGGCTTCGTAATCGAATGATTGCACACGTTTTTGATATTGAGCTGTATCAATCGTTCGAATCGTAACAGCAAAACCAACAAGTTCAAGCCGTTCTTTAAATGGCAGTGCCACACGTTCGAACAAGGGCGAATAGAGCAGGAACTCGATTGAAAGTGTTTCTCCCGCGGCATTCTTTAAAATATTTTTGCCGCCTTCTGGCACAGCATTCCACCCTGCCTCAGCTAACAACTTTGCAGCCTCGCGCAAATTCTTGCGCCGCGCTGTTGCATCGGCGTTGACAGGGTTTGCATATTCCGTTGTAAAAACCTCCGGCGGCAGTTTATCTTTCAGAGGTTCGAGCAAGGCTAACTCTTCAGGTGAGGGTAGCCCCTTCGCTTCCATTTCTGAATTGTTGAAGTAGCTGCGCGACCGTGTGTATTGCCCGAAAAACAAATTGGCGTTCGACCATTCAAAATCAAAAGCCAAATCAAAAGCACGGCGCACCCGCACATCTTGGAATTTGGGTTTGCGCATGTTGAGCACCCAGCCCTGCATACCATTCACTTTTTTCAGTGCAATTTTCTCTTGGATGCAGCGTCCGTCTTTCACCGCTGGAAAACCATAAGCTGTGGCCCAAGACTTAGAACTGGTTTCATAATTATAATCAACTTGATCGGCCTTGAACGCTTCAAAAGCCACCAACTGCGTTTGGAAATAAAGATAAGTCATTTCATCAAAATTATTCTGGCCAATATTCACGGCCAAATCTTTGCCCCAATAGTCAGCCACCCGTTCCATCACGATGGATGAACCGGGAATAACAGTGTTGATTTTATAGGGGCCAGAGCCCAGTGGAATTTCCAAGGTTGATGCTGTTACATCGCGTGGTTTGCCATCAGCACCTTTGGCCGTCCACCAATGCTTCGGCATCACCACCAATTGGCCAACGATGGACGGAAGTTCGCGGTTGTTTTTTTCGTCAAAAATAAACCGAACTTCATGCTCGCCAATCTGCTCAGCCTTGATCACATTTTTATAGTAAGCAGCCTTGGTCGGAAGGTTAGCCTTCAGCGTGTTGAAGCTCCAGACGACATCTTCTGGTGTGATTGGTTTGCCATCATGAAACTTCGCCTCGGGTCGCAACCGAAATGTGACCGATGAAAAATCATCAGGGTGCGAAACACTTTCGGCAATCAAGCCATACCGTGTGGCCGGCTCATCCAGGGAATCGACCATCAAGGTTTCGAGAACAGTAACGGCGGCAGGGTCGCCCTTCAATGAGTTTGGATTAAGCGAGTCAAAACCGCCCAGCGCCCATTGCCTAATCTTGCCAGTTTTGGGTGCGTCAGGATTTACATAATCAAAATGTTTGAAATCGGGTTTATATTTAATGTCGCCAAATAAACTGAGCGCATGTACAAATTGCGCATCCGCAGCAAACGCAACAGGAATATTGGCAAAAGGGGCAAAGCCAGTCATTTGCAAAATATTACGGCGATTGATCATCCGAAGTCTGCTCCCCTGATTCGAGTTGGCTGAATATCACAGGTGTTCACCCAAAAGAAAACACCGGAAACTGCGGCTTCCGGTGTTGAACATCAAACTTCAATCGCGTTCAAATCAAGGCTTCGGCAATGGCTGTGGCGCGTCCGCGAGGCTGTTGAGATAGGCAATCACATTGGCGCGGTCTTGTTCATTATGAATGCCGCCGAACGCCATCTTGGTGCCCGGGATATATTCCTTTGGTGCCTTCAGCCAAGCATCGAGCATGTCAAGATCCCAAGGTTTATCACCCTTGGCTTTGAAACCATCTGAATAAGCAAAGCCTTCGGCTGCGCCCATTTTGCGGCCAACAACATCCCACAAATGAGGGCCAACCTTATTAGGTCCGCCCTTGGTAAAATTATGGCAAGCTGCACAAGCCTTGGCGCCTGCAGTGCCTTTGCCGACATCAGCTTTTGCCAGCAACACAGGAAGCGGCGTTGCTGCAGCGGCACCTGCGTCAGCTGTTGGCGCCTCGGCAGCGGCAATTGCAAAACCAGCCTTTTCCGGGGCCTCGGTTTTGAAGAGTTCAGAACTAAAATTCTTCAAGCCCAAAACCAAAAGTCCGGTGGCCAGAACGGCACCTGCTATTTTATTGAATTCCAAGCTTTTCATGGAAATTGCCGAGCCTCGTAATTATTCGTTTTCGGCGCGGAAACTAATGGTTTCGGTTTCGTGCTGCAATATCTATAAGGGGCTATGAACAATTTGCCGCGCCCCCCGATAAACCCATGATTGAGCATCATAATACGATCATCGTTATCCCTGCCCGCATGTGGGCCCAAGAACTGCCTGGAAAGCCATTGGCAGATATCAACGGGCTTCCTATGGTTGTCCACATTTGGAAACAGGCCGTGGCCGCCAATATCGGGCATGTTTTAGTGGCAGCAGCCGAGAACCAGATTGCTGATGCGGTTCGCGCTGTGGGTGGCGATGCGATGGTCACCCCCCTCAATTTGGCCAGCAGTTTGAACCGCATTGCCGCCGCTCTGAATATGCGCGACACGGCAAAGCGCTTTGAAAACGTTTTGAGCATTCCGGCCCATCTGCCACTTATTGAAAAACTCGATTTGCAGCGCTGCCTTGCAGGTCTCACCAATGAAGCCGTGCAAGTGGCAACCTTAGCTGCAAACCTCAGCGATCAAACCTTGATCGACGATCCCAAAATCGTAAAAGTGATTTCTGCTTTAAATTCCAATCGCGAGGTTGCCTTTGCGCGTGACTTTATACGCAAAGTTGATGACAGTTTCGAGCCGCCTTTCTGGCAGCACATTCCAATTTATGCTTATCGCCGTGCTGCGCTTGATCACCTGGCCGATATGCCCCCCAGCACGCGCGAAACTTTGCGCGGGCTTGAGCAGATGCGCGCTCTTGACCATGATATGCGCATGGCCGTCGTGAAGGTTGACGCAGCACCCTTGGCCGTTAATACGCCAGCCGATTTAGAAGCGGCGCGCCGCATCATGAAAGTTTGAGACGATGAAGCATAAGATTTCCTATCAAGGCGAGCCGGGCGCGAATTCCCATATCGCTTGCCTTGAAGTGTGCCCTGATTATGAGCCAATGCCCTGCCGGACATTCGAAGATGCATTTCAAGCTGTTAAAGACGGCGTTGCCAAACTGGCCATGATCCCGATTGATAATTCGGTGGCCGGGCGCGTGGCCGATATTCATCATTTAATGCCGGCTTCAAACCTGTCGATCATTGGCGAACATTTTCTGCCGATCCATTTTCATTTGCTGGCCGTGCCAGGCGCGAAACTTGAAAATTTAAAAACTGTTCACAGCCACGTGCATGCACTGGGCCAATGCCGCAAGATGATCAAAGCGCAGGGCTTAACGCCGATTGTTGCAATTGACACGGCAGGTGCCGCGCGCGAACTTTCAGAAACCAAAAACCAAACCGACAGCGCTCTGGCCACAGCCTTGGCGGGCGAGCTTTATGGTTTGGAACCATTGTTAAAAAACGTCGAAGACGAAGCTCACAACACCACGCGCTTCATCATCTTATCGACCGAACGCCAAGATGCACCTGCAGGCAATGGGCCTGTGATGACGAGTTTTGTGTTCCGCGTGCGCAATGTTCCAGCCGCCTTATACAAAGCCATGGGCGGCTTTGCGACCAATGGCGTGAACATGACCAAGCTTGAATCTTATCAACTCGAAGGCCAGTTCAGTGCCACACAATTCTACGCCGACATCGAAGGCCACCCCGAAGATCGCAATGTAAGATTAGCGATGGAAGAGCTCGCGTTCTTTTCGAGTTATACAAAAATACTGGGAACCTATCCCGCAAGCCCGATTAGGGCGGAGATTGCCAAGAGGATGATGGGTGGGGGTTGAGTAGGTTTGTAATTTAAGCAAACCCCCTCCGTCAGCTTCGCTGCCACCTCCTCCGCGAGGAGGAGGATAAGATCAGTGTTCTTTCCTCTGCTTACAGCTCATCCGGTCTCGGCATCGAGATAATGTTATACCCCGAATCCACATAGTGAATCTCACCCGTCACACCACCCGATAAAGGCGAGAGCAAATACAACCCGGCGCCGCCGACTTCCTGCAACGTAATCGTCCGGCGGAGTGGCGCGTGGGCGGCTTGGAAGTTGAACATGGCGCGGGCATCGCCGATGCCAGCACCAGCGAGTGTGCGCATGGGGCCGGCGGAAATCGCGTTCACACGAATGCCTTGCGGACCATAGTCACCCGCTAGATAACGCACCGCTGATTCAAGCGCAGCCTTGGCAACACCCATCACATTATAATTTGGCATCACACGGGTGGAACCGCCATAGGTGAGGGTGATGATCGAACCACCATCAGGCATCATCGCAGCAGCGCGTTTGGAAATTTCGACAAACGAGAAGCACGAGATGACCATGGTCCTGGTGAAATTCTCTCTCGATGTGTCAGCGAATTTGCCTTTCAGTTCATTCTTGTCAGAAAAGGCAATGGCGTGAACCAGAAAATCAATCTTGCCCCATTTTTCTTTCAGCGCTGCAAACACTGCGTCAACTGTGGAGATATCCTCCACATCGCAAGGCATTAGAATGTCGGAGCCAACCGACTTTGCTAGAGGCTCAACCCGTTTGCCAAAAGCCTCGCCTTGGTAAGTAAAAGCCAGCTCTGCCCCTTGTGCGGCCAATGCTTGCGCAATGCCCCAGGCAATAGAGTGGTCATTGGCAACGCCCATCACGAGGCCGCGTTTACCTTGCATCAATCCAGCAGTCATTTTTGATTATCCATTATAACGTTGCATAACAAGCGTGGCATTTGTGCCACCAAAGCCAAAGCTGTTCGACATCACAGTGTCGACCTTGGCATTGTCCACACGCTTACGCAGAATTGGCACGTCGGCAAATTCTGGATCAAGTTCTTCAATGTTGGCACTCTCGCACAAAAATCCATTCTTCATCATCAGCAATGAATAGATCGCTTCTTGGACGCCCGTTGCACCAAGTGAATGGCCAGTGAGCGATTTAGTGGAAGAGATCGGCGGAATTTTATCGCCGAACACGGCGCGAATAGCTTCGATTTCCTTTTGGTCACCCACAGGTGTCGATGTGCCATGGGGGTTGATGTAATCAATTTGGCCTACACCCTGCATCGCCATTTTCATGCAACGCATCGCACCTTCGCCTGATGGGGCCACCATGTCATAGCCATCAGACGTGGCGCCATAACCGACGATCTCAGCATAAATCTTAGCACCACGCGCTTTGGCGTGTTCCAATTCTTCCAGCACAACTGTGCCAGCACCGCCTGCAATCACAAAGCCGTCGCGGTTTTTATCATAAGCGCGTGACGCGGTTTGCGGAGTGGCGTTATATTTGGAAGACATCGCCCCCATCGCATCAAACATAACCGAAAGTGTCCAATCCAGTTCTTCGCCGCCGCCTGCAAACATCACATCCTGCTTGCCCCATTGGATGAGTTCCGTCGCATTGCCGATGCAATGAGCTGATGTGGCGCAAGCTGACGAGATTGAATAATTCACACCGCGAATGCCAAATGGCGTGGCCAGAGTTGCAGAGTTGGTCGATGACATGGTGGCCGGAACTGCAAATGGCCCAACGCGCTTTGGACCTTTTTCACGCGTTGTATCCGCAGCCTGCACGACGATGCGCGTGGATGGCCCACCAGAGCCCATAATGATACCGGTGCGATCATTCTTCTGGTCTTTTTCTTCCAAGCCTGAATCGGCAATCGCCTGCTGCATGGCGACATAATTCCACGCAGCGCCATCTCCCATGAATCGGCGCACACGGCGATCAACGGTGTCCAAATCATAATTGGGCGCGCCATGCACCTGACAGCGGAAACCCAGCTCAGCATATTTTTCAGCCCGCACAATGCCAGACTTGGCATCATGCAGAGAGGTGGTGACTTCCTGCACATTGTTGCCAATGCTCGAAACAATGCCCATACCCGTAACAACAACACGACGCATCTTCAAATCTCCCTAAGCGCTTGATCAACCTGAACTTTGAAGGATTAGTCAAAGTTCGGAAAAGTTGATCGAAAATATAAACCTTGGGCGATTTTGACTTTTCTATGAAAAGTCAAAACGCACTAGGCACAAATAGACCAACCTTCATGTCAGTCACATTATATATGGTCTCGCCATCGGCTTTCATCACCCCATCTGCGACTGCTAATTTCAGTTTGCGCAAGATCAGGCGTTTCACTTCCACTTCATAAGTGACCTTTTTAACAGTGGGCGTCACCATGCCGCTAAACTTAACTTCGCCCACGCCTAAAGCACGGCCACGGCCCGGTTCGCCCAGCCAGCCGAGGAAAAATCCTGTGAGCTGCCACAAAGCATCAAGGCCCAAACAACCGGGCATCACCGGGTCGCCTTCAAAGTGACACGGGAAAAACCACAGGTCAGGCTTGATGTCAAACTCAGCCACAATCTTGCCAAGCCCATGCGCCCCGCCTTTTTCTTCGACATGGGTGATGCGGTCAAACATCAACATGGGCGGCAATGGCAATTGCGCATTGCCCGGGCCAAAAAGTTTGCCACGCCCGCAGGCAATCAGATCATCATAAAGAAAGCTTGATTTACGTTCGCTCATAAACTTGTGAGAAGTCCCAAATTGTTCTGACCCCTGCTTTACACGAGGAGCCGCACGGTTAAAAGGCCTTGAAAATGATGGCTGTGGATGGGCGACATCGCGTGGTTTTGACTTTTCCCCTCCCGCATTCCGTGCCAGTATGCACGGGAGTTATGAGGAGCATCCACCATGGATATCGAATCTGAACAATCCCTTCGTGAAAATTTCCCATCCACAATGGAGTTGGCTAAATCAAAGCAGATGTCGCGCCTCGACAAACATTCGCGAAACTTCATTTCAAAATCGCCATTCTTGTGCATCTCCACCGCCAGTACACTTGGCAAGGCCGACGTTTCGCCACGCGGTGATCCACCTGGCTTTGTGCAGGCCCTAGACGACAAAACCTTGATCATTGCCGATCGACCCGGCAACAACCGCCTCGATACCATGGCAAATATTGTCGGCAACCCGAATGTCGCTCTGATTTTTTTCATTCCCGGGATTGAAGACACTCTGCGCGTCGCGGGGCGTGCGCACATTATTAAAGACGAAGCGATACTCGCCAAATGCATCGTCAAAGGCAAGACGCCAAAGATTGGTATTGTGGTTGAAATTGACGAAATCTTCTTTCATTGTGCCGCAGCGCTAAAACGCTCGCATCTCTGGTGTGATGAAAACCGCGTGAACAAGTCCGAAATGCCAACACTTGCGCGCATCATCCTCGATCAAACATCGGCGAGCGGTCAGTGCGAAGACGAAGCGGTTGTGATTGAAACAGAGAAAGATATTCAAGAAGCATATCGGACAGACTTATACTGACGATGCAATAAAGCCTCAGCTTCATTTTACCCTGAAGGGGGAAGTAACTGTCGTGATTAGCAAATCAGCAATTGTCCGACCCTCAATTAACCACTTCACCGGGATATGCACCCCAGAGCTTTTCCTGCTCAACGTAGCCGCGAAAGCCGTTGATCTTTACATCGCACCATTGGCCATCACACGAGGCGATTTCACCAAAGGCACCGGGGGCCAGATTGGCAAGCCAGCTCGATTGCAGATTGGCGCTTGAATAAAGCGGTGTGAGCTCGGTTTTTTTCCACGGCTCAACCAGAGCATTGCGCTTGCCAGCCAACATGTTTTGCAAAATCCAACCTTCTGTGCCCTCGCTATCGCGAATGCGCCGCCAGGTTTCGAATTCGGCTATAATTTCCACGGGTAAGCCTTTGACTTGGTACACCCATGCCACATCATGATCGCTCGATGGGCCTTTGCGTACATTCACTTTTTCAGCTTTCAGCGAAACGAAGCGTGGGATGGGAAGGCCTGAGGGGCCTAATGTGTTTATGATGGGATCAATCGAACCTGTAACCTCGGCATTGGCCTCATGGTGTTTTTTGCCAAATGTCCAATAAAGCCCACCACCTGCAACCGCAAAGCAAGACAAAGCCACCAAAGCCGAAACGAACGGACGCGCCATCAACTATACCCTAAATTTCACCTAAAATTGCCGCGTCAAGGTTAAGATTGCGTCAATGGCTTGGGGCGGGCTAGCAAGGGTCATGATTAAGAGCCAATTTAGAATCACCAAAACCGAAATCATGGCCAAGGGCTGGTCTTCGCTGTCGAGGCTGACCGTCGATGCAACAATGAGGGATGGCCGCCAGCTTGAATTGAAACGTGAGGTTGCCGACCATGGCCATGGCGCAGCAATTTTGGCGGTTGATCCAAAACGTGGAACTTGCCTTTTGGTGCGCCAATGGCGGGCTGGCGTGGCGTTTAATGGCGACGATGGTTTTCTGATAGAGGCCTGCGCGGGACTTTTGGATGCCGATCATCCAGAAGAATGCGTGCGTCGCGAGGCGCTTGAGGAATTAGGCACCCATCTGCATAATATAGGTCATGTCTGCGATTCCTACTCCAGCCCTGGTGCGCTGTCAGAAAAGCTGAGCCTGTTTGTTGGAACTTACACCGTGCATGACCGCGTGAGCCCAGGTGGTGGATTGTTGGAAGAGGGCGAGGATATTGAAGTTCTCGAAATGCAAATTGATGAGGCTTACGGCTTGATCGCAACAGGCGGCATTACCGACGCCAAGACGATCATATTATTGCAACATGTCAAGTTGCAAAATCTTAAAGCATGATCACATCTTTATGATTATAAAACAAATAGGTTCATTTGCATCACTGGGCTGTTGCCGCGAAGATGCAAATCTAAGGAGAAATTATTGATGAAGATTACCCGCCGTTCCGCCCTGCAGCTTTTTGCAGCCTCAACTCTTGTGCCATTCGGACCTGCATTCGCTGCTGATTGGAAAGCCATCGAAGCTGAGGCTAAGGGCCAACAGGTATTCTTCAACGCCTGGGCAGGGGCTGACAACATCAACGCTTATATCGCATGGGCGGGCGAAGAAGTGATGAAGCGTTGGGGTGTGAAACTCACCCATGTGAAAATTACGGATACGGCAGAAGTTGTTAAACGGGTGCGCGATGAAGTGAAGGCTGGAAAGGCAGATGGCTCGGTTGATCTGGTTTGGATTAATGGTGCTAACTTCAAAGCGATGAAGTCTGAGAAATTACTGTTCGGACCATTTGCTGAAAGCTTGCCAAATTTTGCGTTGGTCGATGTAAAGGGCAAACCGACAACCATTAAAGATTTCACTGAGACAACTGATGGCCTTGAAAGCCCTTGGGGCATGGCGCAGTTTACGTTTTTTGCGGATGGAGCAAAAGTCGCCAACCCACCGCGTTCGATGGTTGAGCTTGCGGCGTTTGCAAAAGCCAATCCGGGCCGCGTAACTTATCCAGCGCCACCTGATTTCCATGGCACAACATTCTTGAAGCAGGCGCTTTACGAGGTCACGGCTGATAAAAGCGTATTTTCCAAGCCCGTCGATGCCACTGCGTTTGCAGAACTTGCAAAGCCATACTTTGCATTTCTGGATGCGTTGAAGCCGTCACTCTGGCGTGAGGGCAAGCAATATCCAAAGGCGCAAGCAGAAATCACCCAGATGGTGGCGGATGGTGAATTGCTGGTTGGTCTGACCTTCAATCCAAATGAACCCGCAAACTTAGTGACTGCGGGTACGCTGCCCAAAACGACCATTGCTTGGCAGCATTCAGCAGGCACAATAGGCAATTCGCATTTCGTCGCAATTCCCGTCAACGCAAAGGCCAAAGCTGGCGCGCAAGTGGTAGCGAATTTCTTGTTGTCGGCTGAAGCGCAAGCCAAGAAGAATGATCTTAAAACTTGGGGCGACCCGACGGTGCTCGATGTTGCAAAACTCAGTGGTGATGATGCCAAGATGTTTGCGGCTTCGGCTGTGCCGGGAAGTGTAAGCCTGCCCGGCCCAGCGATTTTGGAGCCCGATGCCAGCTTTGTGGCGCTGATTGAATCAACTTGGCTAAGCCATTACGCGAAGGGATGATGTTGTTCATTCCGCACTCTTCCCCTAAATCGTCATCCCAGCGAAAGCTGGGATCCCGCTTTCTTTAAATGATCACCAGAAGAAAAAGCTGGATACCTGCCTTCGCAGCTATGACGGAAACGAGGGGTGCGAGCATCTGGGGTTCACTCCCCATTGCAATCCTCTTTGTACTTCCCCTCGTCACCAGCCTTTTCTATGCCTTGATCGGTGCATTCGACGCTGCCGCATGGCAAGCGCTCTTCGCGCATCCGCAACTCTGGTCAGGCCTTGAACTTTCAATCTTCACAGGCGCTACATCTACTGCGCTTGCAATGATCACCACGATCATAATCATCGCGGCTACTTATGAAAGTGTTGCATGGCGAAATTTGCCAGCCACCATGGGAGCAATGCTCGCGCTTCCGCATCTGGCCTTGGCTATTGGCCTAGGCTTCCTCATTATGCCGAGTGGCGTGTTGGCGCGCATCATTGCAAATATAGCAGGTTGGCAATCGCCGCCCAATTGGATCACCACACATGATCCTTACGGCCTCGCGCTCATCGCCGCACTCGCAATCAAAGAAACGCCCTTCCTCATCTGGATTATGGCAGGCCTTCTTAACCGTGATGACATCAAACAAGATTTCAAAAATCAACGCGCCGCCGCAACAAGCCTCGGCCATGGAAGCGTTTCAATCTGGCTGCGCCTTTATCTCCCGCAATTGATGCCTCAATTAATCTGGCCGTTGGTGATTGTATTTATTTACGCAGCCACTGTGGTCGACATGTCACTTGTCATCGGCCCCACGCAGCCCCCAACTTTGGCAACTGTTGTTTGGGCAGATATCAACAGCGAGCAGGTGATCAACAATGCGCGTGGAAATGTTGGCGCTGTTTTTCTGTGTCTTGCTCTCGCTATCTGCTTGGGCATCACATATGCGATTTTAAAATTAGTAACTCAGCTGTTTAGACAATTCCTGTCGTCAGGCCCGAGCTCATTATCGCTGCCGAACTTCGTCGGACATGCAAAATACCAAACGCTGATTTGGTTCTATCTGATTATTGCCGGATTGCTGCTTTTCATGACGTTCGCGCAAAGCTGGCCATTCCCAAATCTTGTTCCCACAATATCGGCACGCGCTTGGAATTTGATATTCCAAACCCCAACTGCATTAGTCACCAGCATCGCTTTAGCAATATCAACAAGCTTAACTGCGGTGGCGCTCATCATACTTTGGCTCGAATCCCTGTCTGAAAAATCAGATCGCATTCTGGTCTTATTGAGCCTCGCAATATTAGGCTTTCCCGCAATCTTGATAGGCCTTGGCCAATATCGCGCTTTCCTCAATTTTGGTTTGACGGGAAACATTCCGGGGTTGTTCCTTGCGCACCTGATGCCTGTCATGGCCTATATGATCATCGTCCTCATCGGCCCGTACCGTGCGCTTGATTTGCGTTACAGCGCTACCTCATCAAGTCTCGGAAAATCAAACATCGAATTTCTGCATCATGTAAAATTGCCTCTGCTGAAAGCTCCAATTTTTGCTGCACTCGCCATTGGCTTTGCCGTTAGTTTCGGCCAATATATTCCAGCGCAACTTATAGCAAGCGGAAGATACAGCACACTGCCCGTGGAAGCCGTCACACTCACCTCCGGCACCAACCGCCCGCTCACAGCAGCCTTTGCACTTTTGCTTTTGGTGCCTCCGCTTGTGGCTTATGGGATGTCCGCTCACTTTGGAAAATCGCGCTGGAGCAGACGATGAGTTTGCATCTCAAAAATATTTCTCTGGTGCTGGGTGGCAAATCTTTAATTGCACCATTTTCTATGGAAATTGCAGATGGCGAAGTTGTGACTTTAATGGGGTCAAGCGGCACTGGAAAATCTTCGCTTCTGTCATACATTGCGGGTGATCTTGCTGCGCCATTTTCGGGCACTGGAGAGATTGTTCTGAACGGTAAAATTCTAAATGACACGTTTCCACAAAATCGAAACATCGGAAGATTGTTTCAAGACGATCTCCTCTTTCCCCACATGACAGTCGGTGAAAATCTTCAATTCGCGACACCACGCGGTGCGCGCACTGAACGCGAAGCCATGATGCAAACTGCATTGGCACGCGCCGAACTCGAAGGCTTTGCTGATCGCGCACCGCACACTCTGTCAGGCGGCCAGCGTTCGCGTGTCTCGCTCATGCGATCCTTGCTCGCGAAACCTGAAGCGATGCTACTCGACGAGCCGTTTAACAAACTCGACCGTGAACTTCGCGGCACAATTCGTGACTATACATTCATGCACTTGAAAACGCGCAATGTTCCAACCCTGCTGGTCACTCATGACACAAGCGATGCCCCAGATGGCGGGCGCATTTTTGAAATCAACAAATCTGGCGAGGTAAAACATGTTTGACCGCATCGCCCTCAAAATCACCCAGCCTATCGTTGATGCGACGGCGCGCCAAATTGTCAAACAGGGTTTCAGCGCCGACCAGGTCACTTTGGCCTGTTTTGTGCTCGGCATGATTTCGGTTGTGCTAATCATGGTTGGCCAGTTCCAAATTGCATTGGTGCCGCTTGTGCTTGGGCGAATTTGCGATGGCCTCGATGGAGCAGTGGCCAGGCAAACCGTGCAGACTGATCGAGGCGCATTTATGGATATTGCACTGGACTTTGTGTTCTACGCGTCAGTACCGCTGGCTTTCGCAATTGCCGCCCCACAACTCAACGCACTTCCCGCCGCTATGTTACTCGCCGCATTTATAGGCACAGGCACCAGCTTTTTGGCCTATGCCACACTGGCAGAAAAGCGCGGCGAGAAAAGCACGGCCTACCCCTCAAAGTCGTTCTACTATTTAGGCGGCTTGACCGAAGGCACCGAGACCATCGCCACCTTCACCCTGATGTGCCTATTCCCACAGCACTTTGCGTTACTGGCGTATATTTATGCAACGCTCTGTACACTGACGACCATCACCCGCATCATCGCGGGCTGGCAAAACTTTGCTGCGACAAAAAAGTAATCAAAAATTAATGAAAAACTTCTGTTCAGCCCAAAAAAACCCTTGAATACGACAATCGAATCCATCATATGCGGCTCACCCAAAGTCGCACGTGCCGCAAGGTCTCCCCAAAGCAACGACGGTGTAAGGTTTTTTAGTCTCTGTCGGCCCTCCAAAGTCGGCGAAACTGAGA
>JAYWEV010000037.1:0-2625 GCA_043779145.1 Aestuariivirga sp.
TTCTTGAGCCACAATCCACTTAACAGAGCGGATCCAAACAAAACATTGATGATTGATACTTTAATTTTGAGATAAATTGGGTCTTTAAAATAGAATGTCAATCCACCAAACACCACGACTAAAGCAGTAGTTACCAACTGCATGTATGAAATTTTCTTTGTGAGAAAATAACCAATAGCCAAAGCAACAAGCGTCGCAACGACAAGCGCAGCTGAAGCATAAATCAAATCAAATTTGAGATAGACCGCAAAGAACACCAAGAGCGGTCCTAAGTCTAACAACATTTTTTTATTCTGGCTCATGCGTCTTCAAATCCTGCAATAACCCGCGAGAACGCTAGCGCGTCGAAGGGCTGTAAATCATCAATACTTTCGCCAACACCAATGGCATGAATAGGCAGTTTAAATTTTTCGGCAATCGCCACGAGAATGCCGCCGCGCGCCGTGCCGTCGAGCTTGGTCATGATCAAACCTGTCACACCGGCAACTTTCGTGAAAATCTCGGCCTGCGCTAACGCATTCTGACCTGTCGTTGCATCAAGTACCAACAACACAGCATGAGGTGCTGCTTCATCTTGTTTTTTGATTACCCGCACAACTTTATCGAGCTCGTCCATCAAATAAGCTTTGTTTTGCAGGCGGCCAGCCGTGTCGATGAACAATATATCTGTTCCATCTTCGCGCGCTTGCTTCAATGCATCAAAGGCTAGACCAGCTGAGTCTGCTCCGGTTGGTGCGCTCTTGGTCACAGCGCCAATGCGGTTTCCCCAAACTGTCAATTGTTCAACAGCCGCCGCGCGAAATGTATCACAGGCTGCAAACATCACTTTGTAACCCTCAGAGGCAGCGATAGAACCAAGCTTGCCGATTGTGGTGGTTTTGCCTGATCCATTCACGCCAACGACGAGGATGACAAACGGCTTTTCCGAACCGAAATTAAATGGCACCTCAACTGACTTTAAAACCTTGGCAACTTCGTCTGCCAAAATTTGCTTTACTTCTTCGGGGTCAACTTCCTTGTCATAGCGCCCAAATGAAACAGCTTTGATGATGCGTTCGGCAACGGCGATTCCAAGATCAGCTTGGATCAAAGTATCTTCAAGCTCCTGCAGTGTTTCTTTATCAAGCTTGCGCTTGGTGAAGATCGCGGTGATTGAACCAGTGATCGTTTTAGAAGATTTCGACAGACCTTCTTTGAGGCGCGAGAACCAACCACTCTTTTGTGGCACTGGTTCTTCGATAACAACGGGAACCGGCGGTTGTGGAGGCGCTACAGCCACCGGCACAATAATTTCCGGTTCTGGCTGTGGTACAGGAATTGGCTTTGGTGGTGGAGCTTGTTTGGCGGGCTTAGGCGGCGGCACGGCCGTGGCAACAGGCGCTGGCTTTGCCTTCGTCACCTTCACGGGTGGTGGCGGCGGAGCAGCTTTAACAATTGGAGCGGGCTTTGGCTTTGCTGCCTTTGGCGGAGGCGGAGGAGGCGCAGCCTTAGCGACCTTCTTTGCCACAGGCTTTGGCGCTTCTTTTTTAGAAACAACTTTCTTTGGCGATGGAGGCGGTGGGGCCTTCGCCTTAGTTGGCGTTTTTGCAACGGGCTTGGCCTTGGCTTTCTCGAGCTTCTGCGGCTTTTTGGCTTCAACAATTATTTCAGGTTCTGGTGCCGGGAGAGCAATTTGCTCGACTTCAACCGGTTTTGTTTCTTCGGTTGGCTTACCAACAATACGATTAAATAGTTTCTTGAAAAATCCGGCCATGTCTCAAAGCCCCATCACGAGATGTGACGCAGAAACGTTCTTCACTCGCGCCGTAATCAATGCACCGGGCACCATCGCTGTTTCAAATTTTGCTAAAGAAAAATGCTCGGTGCGGCCTTGGTTTGGCGTTTCGATCAGCACATCGCGTGTAGCACCAATTTGCGACGTCATGAAAGCACTCTGCCGCGCTTCGCCTTTTGCACGAAGTAGCGCCGCGCGGCGTTTGACAACGCTTTGTTCAACAGCTGGCATCTTTGCGGCGGGCGTTCCAGGGCGCTGCGAATAAGGAAATACGTGGAGGTAAGTGAGACCGCACTCATCAACGATCTTCATTGAGTTTTCGAACATCTCATCTGTCTCGGTCGGAAACCCTGCGATAATATCCGCCCCAAAAACCATATCCGGCCGTTTGGCGCGTAACATATCGCAAAACTCAATTGTGTGTTCGCGGTTATGCCTGCGCTTCATGCGTTTTAATATCATGTTATCTCCAGATTGGAGCGAAAGATGGAGGTGTGGCATCACGCGGGCATCACCCGTCAGCACCTCAATCAATTGATCATCTACTTCGATGGAATCGATTGAAGAAAGTCGTAAACGTTTGAGATCAGGCACTTGTTTTAATATGGAAGCCAACAAAGTTCCAAGCTTTGGGCTGCCCTCAAGATCAGCACCCCAAGACGTCAAATCAACTCCTGATAAAACCACCTCGGCATGACCCGATGCCACAAGACGACGCACTTGCTCTACGGCATCCTTAATCAGTACCGAACGCGAATTGCCACGCCCATAAGGAATAATACAAAATGTGCAACGATGGTCACAGCCATTTTGAACTTGAACAAATGCACGCGTGCGGCCTGTAAGTTGAT
>JAYWEV010000038.1:0-41187 GCA_043779145.1 Aestuariivirga sp.
AAGATACGGCTTTACTTGGAATAACGGAAATCCAGATTCGTAAGTACTTGAATTGGAATCGTTTTTCTAAACAAAAAAGATGTGTGAATCTAATAGCCCCTCGTGGGAGAGAGCAGCTTTGTTTTGCAGAGCAAAACAAGCTGGAGAGGGTAGCGCAGATTGTGGTGCAATAGTTAAGTGGGGTGGCACCGTAATCCCGTAGTCAAATAATAAAGTGCCGTGTCACCGTTATCGTCTTCTCCCGTTGCTCCAACGGGAGAAGAAAGGGGCCCATCCGGCGAAGCGCAGCGCAGACGGATGGGATAGATGTGGGAACACGGGCGCGAGTCCGAATTTTCGCAGCTTGCGAAATGTCCAACTATTCTAATCGCCGCCAACCAACTCTCTCCCCTCGTGGGAGGTGAGCAGCTTGTTTTACAGAGTAAAACAAGCAAGAGAGGGTTGCGCAGATTGTTGTCCATCAATTAAGTGGGGTGGCACCGTAACCCCCGGGTATCAATTCTGGGCACATATGCATGTATTCAAGCATTCCATATATGTGTCCTATCCGCTTCAGCTTGTCGTCCGACGATAAGCTCAAAATTCCGTTCCATGCATCCGAGAATCGGTCAGTCTGAGAAAAACCTGGCCCTAGTAACTGGCCAACTTGAAACACCAAGCAAGCATAAAGCTTATTCGGTGGCTGATCGGTCGACACAAAAATTTTGCCTTGTAGAATGCGCGAATCCGAATAACTGTAGAACACCGCACAATACCGATCAGATGTATCAGAACCCCCACCCGCATATTCCTTAACTGCGTTAGGCAATAAAGCTTCGACATGCACACTGTTATCAAAAACAAAGGTGATCAAGCCCAATTCAGATGGTATTAGTCGTATATTGGCGCTTGGTTCAATAGCCTTATTTAAAACTTGCTTGGCCTGTTGACACACAGATTGTTCCAAAGAACCACATTCAATTTTAATTGCGAAAGGGCCAACCCGTTCAAACTTGCGTAGTTTAGTATTGCCCTTGGAAAACTCATTTTGAATGTAAAGGTCTACGAGCTGCTTCCGGCGCTCGGAAACAGTTGCCTCGCCAGCGCGCAATTCTCGCGATGCTATGAATGCTGAAAAAACACAAACAATAACAACAATCATCATTGAAAAGTTGACATAGCTTCTAAAAAAGAGAAGTTTTCCCTTTTCCTCGCCCGCCACGTTTTCAGGTATGGTGGCTTGTTGGTCAGCGCTTGGTCTTCTGAAATGAAAAGTCATTCGAGCTCCTGATTCTGAAGGTTACACGATTTGGTTGAGGGGGCTAGGGGATGGGTCATTGTTGGATAAGCCGAGCTTAATCCGCATCACTCAACGTCGTCTTCCTGATGGACTCAAGACTATTGTTGAAAATGGGGGTTTCCAGAAGGGAGGCCCAATTCTGGAGACTAGCCAGATATAGGGGGTTCACCGTACGCTGTCAAGCTAAAAATCCTAGAAAGTATAAAAAAATCTTAACCTATTGATTTTAAGCAAGAGTCCGTCATTGCGCCAAAGCCCACTTCATCAACCATGGGGCCGTTTTTTCCGAGTTGTCGTAGTTTCATGGTTATTCCTTATCAGATACGACTAACTTACGCCATTCTTGACGCATGCGTTCTGTGCGGCTACGGCATGCAATTATGAACATTGTACGCTTCGCACCCTCGCCCACCGGGCGCATTCACATCGGTAACGGCCGCGCCGCTATCTTGAACTGGCTGTTTGCTTTGAAAACCAATGGCCAATTTATCTTGCGCTATGATGACACCGATACGGCCCGCTCAACGCAGGAATTTGCCGATGGCATTAAGACCGATGTGGAATGGCTGGGAATCACGCCGCACAAAGTGGAATGGCAGAGCAAGCGCTTTGACCGTTATGATGAAGTGGCGGCAGATTTGCGGGCGCGTGGATTGATTTATGCTTGTTATGAAACGCCAGATGAACTTGACCGCCGCCGCAAGCGTCAGCAGGCGCGCGGGCTGCCGCCGATTTATGATCGGGCATCGCTGAAGTTGACGGCTGAAGAACTTGCGGCTTTTCAAGCTCAGGGCCGCAAGCCGCATTGGCGCTTTAAGTTGGCCAATGCGCCTGTGGATTGGGTGGATATGATCCGTGGGCCAGTGCATATCGATACGGCCACATTATCTGACCCAGTCTTAATCCGCGAAGATGGCACTTATCTCTACACCCTCCCCTCGGTGATTGATGATGTGGATATGGCAGTCACACATGTTATCCGTGGTGAAGACCATGTGGTGAATACGGCTGTGCAAATTGAGATTACCCGGGCGATTGGTAGCACGGTTCCAGCATATGGGCATTATTCGATGTTGCTCGGTTCTGATGGTAAGGGATTGTCGAAGCGCCTTGGTTCGCTCTCCATCCAGTCACTGCGTGAAAGCGGTTTGGAGGCAATGGCTGTGGTTTCGCATGCGGCCTTGCTCGGCACGTCTGACAATATTCATCCGTGTACGGATATTCAGGAATTGGTGGACGGGTTTGATCTTGGCAAACTTTCCCGCGCGCCTGCCCGTTTTGATGAAGCGGAACTTGCTGGGCTCAATGCGAAGCTGTTGCATATGACGCCTTGGAGGGCTGTCAAAGATCGATTAGATTATGGCGATGAAGCCTTTTGGCTTGCGGTGCGCGGCAATATTGAAAAATTGGATGATGCCAAATTCTGGGATGATGTGATTCAGCAAGATTTAAAAATGGATGTGGCGCTTGAAGATGTAGATTTCATCGCCAAAGCACGTGAACTTGTTCCTGTAGAGCCATGGGATCAGACCACTTGGAAGGTTTGGACGGAGGCCATTAAGGCCGCAACCGACCGCAAAGGCAAAGCGCTGTTCATGCCGCTGCGCCAAGTGTTAACGGGTCAAGATCACGGGCCTGAATTGGCAGCATTGCTGCCATTAATCGGGCGGCAGCGGGTATTGGACCGGATGGGTTAATTGTTAACATTTATGTTGACAATTTAAAACAAAGCAAATAAATCAGAAATATAAAGCCTTCTAAATGGCTGTCGTACTTGGCGGGAATCTTCGCCAAATCAGGAGTTGACGTTGAACATGGGGTTCGGGGGCTTCGTGAGCATGTTTGCTTGCGGAGATTATTTTGAGGGAATACTGTGTGAAAAATAATGAAATATTCCGAATTCCGCCGCTGGCTGAAGAAGCAGGGCTGTACGTTTGAAACGCATGAAGGTGGTAGTGGACATATCCACGTCATCTATAAAGACAAAAGAACTCAACTTCCTGCACATGGCGCAGGCAAAGACCTTAAGACAGGTCTTGTTGAAGGCATTAAAAAGCAGCTTGGATTGAAATGATCAAATATCGAGTTAAGTTGGAAGATGACGAGGGAACAGTTTTGGTGACTTCACCAGACTTTCCCGAAGTTATAACCTTTGGCGAAACGCGTGAACAAGCATTGCATTATGCTGTTGGTGCATTTCGAGAAATCATTGCTGGTAAAATTCACTACAAGGAACCTATTCCAAAACCCTCGCGCATCAAAGCGGGAGAGCCTTTTATCACTTTGCCTCTGCAAACCGAAATGAAAGTTCGGCTTTATGAAGCTTTGCAAGAGAATGGTATGAAGAAAGCTGAGTTGGCCCGCATGTTGAATTTGCACCGACAGGAAATAGATCGGCTGCTGGATTTTAAACAATCTACTAGCATCGGCAAGATTGAGGCGGCCTTTGCGGCGCTTGGCAAGCAGCTTAAAATTGAGGTTGCCGACGCTTCTTAATCGGAGCAACATTAGTTCATGATTTTAGTTGGCCAATATGACTCGCCTTTTGTGCGCCGTGTCGCTGTCACGCTGCATCACTATCACATGCCGTTTGAGCGCAATGCGCTTTCGGTTTTTTCCAACATGAAGGCGATGCGCGAGATTAATCCTTTGGTGCGTGTGCCTGCACTGATTATTGAGAATGGTGAGACGCTGATCGATTCTGGCGCGATCATTGATTATCTGGATCATAAGGCAGGGCAAGCGCGGTCACTCACACCTGCCAATGGGCCGGAGAGGCGCAAGGTTTTGCATGCGGTTGCGCTGGCCACCGGGTGCATCGAAAAGACCATGGCGACTTTTTTTGAGCGTTATTATCACGAAGGAAAAGCACTTTCGAAACAGTGGGAAAAGCGTTGCTTGGATCAGCTTCATGCTGGGTTGGTGGCGCTCGAGAAGGATTGTGGCACGCCGTGGTTTAGCGACGTTCACATGAGCCAAGCAGATGTGTCAATTGGCTGCTTGCTGGGCTACATAAAGCTGCGTGTGCCTGAGGCATTTCCTGCTGACAAATATCCGAAGCTTCATAGGCTTTCCATGCACTGCGAAATGCGCGAAGAATTTACGTCTTGCAGGCCAGCGGCCAATGAGACAGTCCCTGCCCGTTCATAGATTGAAAGGCGGCAGAACATTTTCCAAATTGGTGATGCGGTCATAGGCACTTGCTCCCAGATTTGAAAAACCATACAGCAGCAAAGCTTCACGCGTGGTTTTGAGTTCTGGATCAGCAATGGTTTTTGTGAGTGCGATGCGCAGGTGCTCCGGAACTCGCGAGCGCGTAACAAAAGGGAGGCTTGGCACCGTCGGAGACTGGGCAACCATCACCAGGCCTTGCAACACCTCAGGGCGATGTTTTTCTGCGAGTGCCACGCACACCGCGTCAATGGCGCAGACATCGGCCTTGCCTTCGCGCACCGCCTGCAAAGAATTGAGGTGACCGCCGGTGATTATTTTACGTTCAAAAAATTCACCATCCTTCGCAAACGGTGCGAAAACCAGCTTCAACGCCAACATGCCAGACATCGAATCCATGGAGTTTATGGCCGGAATTTTTCCGCGAAAATCTTGAAGTGGCGCAGCATGGCGCGCGAAGATGAAACTGGAATAGGTTGCATCATTGCATCCGGCGCAAACATAATGCGGAGTCGCAACATAATTCAGTAAGCCTTTGAATTCATGTGTAAATGGATAGCCACAAGTTTGGCTTAAAATGAGATTTGGATTGCGCCACGGATCGGAAAGTGGGCTCTGTCGATCAAGCGTGTCGTTCAATCCAGAGTGACGCTGAAAACTCACCCAAAATGCATCCGTGTGTTTGCGGATTTCGGGCCAATCATACATAGGGAGAGATGCTTTAGTCATACTGCTTCAATGGGTCTGTTCGAGTGAAGAATCATCCTATACAATAAAACGGTAACGGCAACTCGAATCCAATTATGAATTCTTCACGCATCGCCCGAATTGAATGGCCAACTATTGCGCTGATCGCAACGGTCTATGGCGTTTTGTTTTGTCTTGTTTGTTTTCATGCGGCATTACCTTGGTGGGTAATATTGCCAGTTGGAGCTTATGCGGCGTGTCTTCATTCATCGCTTCAGCATGAGGTTTTGCACGGACACCCCACTCGAAACAGAACCGTTAATGAGCTTCTGGTTTTTGTAACACCACATTTCTGGCTGCCATATGGTCGTTACCGCGACTTGCATCTCAAACATCATAATGACGCAAACTTGACTTGCCCGATGCTGGATCCCGAGTCATATTATTTGTTGCCGGAAGATTGGGATTCAATGGCAGGTTCAAAACGCGCTCTGTATAATTTTAACAACACGTTGGCAGGAAGGATGTTGATCGGCCCAGCCGTGGGCATCATTCGCTTCTGGTCAGACGAAATCAGACAAATGATAAAAGGCCGTCGTGATATTGTTAAGTGCTGGGGCGGATTTGTTGTTTCGGCATGTTTAGTCATTGCATTCGTAAATTGGGCAGGCATGCCTTTGTGGCAATATATTTTGCTTGTCGCTTACCCAGGAATTTCATTGGCACTTGTAAGATCCTTTTGCGAACATCAAGCAGCCGAAGCAATAGGTGAGCGTACAATCATCGTTGAGGCATCAATATTCTGGTCACTGCTGTACTTGAACAATAACTTGCACATTGCTCACCATGAAAAGCCGCGGATCGCATGGTATAATTTGCCGTCTTTCTACGCCCAAGAACGTGAGAAGTTTCTTGCTATGAACAACTATTACCTGATGCGCGGTTATAGACAGATTTTTTATCAGTATTTTTTAAAAACAAAACAAAGTGTTCAGCATCCCAATGTTTCATGGTTGAAACTTGAATGAAATGAACCGAAAAGCCGGGGGAGTGTTTAAAGCCAGTGACAAAATTTACCGTAATCATACCAACTCGAAATCGTATTGATTTTCTCAAAGAAGCCGTTGCAAGTGTTATAATTCAAAATTACGGCCTTTTCGAAGTCTTGGTCATTAATGACGGTTCCCAACCAATAGAAGAATTTGCCGATAAGCGAGTTCGCATCATTGATAATAATCAAGGTGGAGCGGTCGCAGCCCGAAATTTGGGTGTTGCACAAGCTGATGGCGGTTACATCGCGTTTTTGGATGATGACGATTATTGGGTAGACCGCACTCACCTGGCGCAAGCCAATGCTGCGCTAACTGATATGGCAGAATTTTACTTCGCTAATGGCGTAATGGTTTTCTCAGACGGCAGCAAAAAGTTGTTCTCGCGCAAAGCGGACCGAAATACACTCAATAAAGATAACACCGTGCTTATTTCTACTGTTTGTTATCGGAAGGAACTGCACAAACAGCTTGGAATTTTTGATGATGAGTTGCCCTATTACTGGGATTGGGATTGGTATTTACGCGTCGCTAATGCGGGTTTGAGGTTATCGCGGTCTAACCGTGTTGCAGCGGCAATTCGAGTTCACCCACAAAATATGTCGGGAGAAGACAACAGAAATGCTCGGCAAGACAATTTAAATCGCCTAACGGTTAAGCACGGATTGCTGAATATCGTTCTAAAAAATCATCTCGATTTTGTCGCGCGCCCGGTAACTATCTGAATTTGTTTATTTTTAACATATAACGATCTGTTAACGAATAATTAAGCCTTTGTTTTCGGTGCTTCCTTGATTCTGACTTTAAAATAGGTGCTAAAAATAAGGGTTTTCTTGGTTCTCTCAGTCCTGTAACTTTTGTTATAGTTTGATTCGCCACCATAAAGGAGAGAGCCATGGCTGATGAAAAGGTACTGACCGTTGCGTTGACAAAAATTGCGGCTGAGTTAGCTGAAGCACACGAAATGTCAAAGAAGGCAACTGCTGCCCTCCTGAGTGATTTTGTAGACATCACAGTAAAGAATTTGAAGAAGGGCCATAAGGTTCGTATTACTGGCCTTGGTATTTTCCAAGTCAAGAAGCGTCCTGCTCGTCTTGGACGCAATCCAATGACTGGCGAACAGATCAAGATTAAAGCTTCGAAGAAGCTTGCGTTTCGTGCAGCAAAAGAAGTTAAAGAAGCAATCTAAGCTTTTTACACTACTATTTTTCGGCCCGGCAAACTTGTCGGGCCGTTTTTTTAGGGCTTCATCAGAGTGTATATGTCGAGTCCGCTTACGGTTTCACGGTATTTATAATTGTTCCAAACTGCCGAAAAGCGCTTGTCGTTCGTCCAAAATTTCACATACTCAAATTTTCCACTCTCGACATAAATTTGATTTGTAGTGACATCAATCATTACGATGTCTGGCTTGAAGTCGATGAGGTCAGAGACTGTCCACTCTAAAGCATCTAATGTGATTTTATCTTGTGGAACCACACCCGCGTGCCACTTCGAATCTACATAGGGTGTGAGCCACTGCGTGGGCAGTCTTGAGGCCCAAACGAGGTTGCGTTGTTGAACATATGGAAACCCATCACCAAGCCGTGTGGAAGCAATGAACAGAGACTTTGCCTGCGGCGCGTTGCGCGCCATTATTTTGTCGAGCGCTTTAAAGTGGTTCAAATAGGTTTGTGGCGATCCCCATAGCAAAAGGACTGGAACACATATTGCGCCCAAGATGTGAATGGAAATTTTTCTTTCCATTTGCCACAAAATCACCGCCGCAGAAGCGCTTGCTAAGCTAGCTAGAATATCAGCTGGTACAATCTGATAGCCGAAGCCCTTCATCTGAACAAAATAAGAAATTGTAAAGCCAAGAGCCGCTGCCAACAGGCCGTCAACGAACTGCGTATCAACTTTGAGCAAAGCAAGGCGAGTGCGAATTACATAAGCGATTATAAGGGCTGGTATCGTCCAGCGTGCATAAAATATGATGACATAGAGAGGATAGCCATAAAAAGGCACGTAAGCTTTTGCACCCAGCGTTAGCATTTCAGTTAAAAACTTTGGCGCAAACAGCACTAAGGATACACCGTAAAAGGCAGTAAACAATGCTGCGCCCAAGTTTTCAATAGCTAAAAATGATCGCAAATGTCGGCTGCGCGAAAAAAGTAATAGCTCGACCAATAACGGCGCGAAAACGCTCTGGGGCTTTATGCATATTGCAGCGCCGGCCAAAAGCCCAATGAATATGCGTTCAATAAATCTTGGCTGCGCCGCAGCGTTTGGGAGAATTCTTAAAAACAACCAAGGCAAGAACAGCAGCACCATGAAGTGCTCGCGCTCGGCAAAATATATTGCAGGAAAAAACAAAATGATAAAAGCCAAAATTGCTGTGATCAGCCACCGGGTTTGAGAGGACATCGCCCCATAAAGGCGTAAAATTCGATTGCAGAACCAAAGTGCAGAAACGCTCATCGCAAGCAAAGTCGCGTCCACAGCAATGACTGCATCCACATTAAGTTTGTCCGCAATCCAAACGATTGGTACAACCAACCACATGCCCAAGGGTGGGTTTACTTCAAGTATATCTGCATAGAGCGTTTTTCCATGCAAAAGCTGATTTGCAACATAGATGAACCAAGCGACATCTTGAATAATATCAGATTGAAAACGCAAATAGGTCTGAATTGCGAACATCGCAGCGATTACGGCAATAAACAGATTGCGTTGCAAAATATGCACCTATTGCAAATTATGGAGTTGGCAGAACGAACACCTTGGTTTTACTGATCCAGAAGCTAAATGCCGGTATCAGCGCGACAACAGGGATCATCGCAACCCACAGAGGTAATTGCATCACAGACGTTACGCTATAAACAATTGACTGGTTGACGGCAAAGCAACTGAGACTCAGATAAATAAATCTCGTTAGCGTGCTCGAAACCGCGCCGGCTCTGGCGAATGTCCAGAAATAATTGCCACAATATGTGAACGCCGAAGCAACGAGAAACGCCAAGAAATTTGATTGTAAAGCCGAAAACTTTGCAATGCTGTTAAACATCAGTGCTGAGGCTACATGTATTGCTGTAGCCCCAATTCCAATAGTTGCAAATTTTGCGATTTGTTTAAGCAGACCGTCCATCAAGCACGCTGGGCAACCGCCAACAGCGAAACGCCCACTGGCATTGAAACTTTCCCAACCCAATTGCTTTCAAAACCGAAAATCGATTTCAAAACACCATTGACTGCAGGAGAAGGCATTGCATCGTCAGCGGACTCGGTAATACCAAAAACTTTGCGCGCCAATCGCAAGCCAGCGATCATCGGGAACAGAAGTGTGTTGAAGTAACTGATGCGCACAGGCTTTAAACCGGCTTTCAACAATGCTTCGTTTAAGCTGGCGCTGGTGTAACGGCGATAATGATGGTGCGTTTCGTCGTGCTTGCTCCACAGCCAAGGCATGGCTGGAACTGTCATTACCAATCGTCCACCCGGTGCCAACTGCCGTCCGAGTTTGGCCAAACTTTCCACATCTTTTTCAACGTGTTCAATCACGTCAAAAGCAACCACAACATCGAAGCTGCCATCCTTGTACGGCACTTTATCTGGCAACATACCGCTCTTGATATCCATCGGAAGTTTACCTTTGGCTATCTCACGCGCTTCATCGTCAAGCTCAAATGCTTCAAGTTTGCCGAAACTCGAGAGCATTTGAAGATTTCCACCCGTACCGCAACCGGCCTCCATCAATCTCAGCTCCGACTTTTTCGGAGCAAACTGAATGATGACGTTTTTTAAGATCTTGCGGCGCGCTGCAAACCACCAATGCTGACCTTCGAGTTGATCGAGGCGGTTGAAGACTGTTCGTTCCATTTTTCATTATCCCCTTGAAAATCAATCCCACGTGCTTCGCGCACCAAATAAAGCGGACGATTGCGCACTTCTGAATAGATACGGCCCACATATTCGCCCAAAATTCCCGTCGCCATGATGTTGAGCGAACCTAGAAACAAAACCGCACTCATCATCGATGCATAACCCGGCACATCCACGCCCCAAATCATGGTGCGGGCAACCAGCCAGGTTGCGTAGAAACAAGCGAACACGCCCATAGCGCCGCCAAAATATGTCCATATCCGCAAAGGCACTGTTGAAGAGCCCGTAATGCCATCAATGGCGAAGTTCCAGAGTTTCCAATAGCGCCATTTGGTTGTGCCAGCGGCGCGGGCCTCGCGGCGATAATCAATGCCAACTTGTTTAAAGCCAACCCAAGCAAACATGCCTTTCATAAAGCGGGTTTTTTCGGGCATGTGCTTTACAGCTTCAACCACACGGCGATCCATCAAACGGAAGTCGCCTGTGTTATCTGGAATGCGCACTTCGGCAATCCAATTATACATGCGGTAGAACATACCGGCGGTTAAGCGTTTTGTCGCGTCATCGGTGTCGCGGAAGCCACGGCGGGCATAGACCACGTCATAGCCCTCGCGCCACTTCTCAACCATGCGGCCGATTAATTCAGGCGGATCTTGCAAATCTGCATCAATCGGAACCACGGCTTGCCCACGGCAATAATCTAAACCAGCAGAGAGTGCGGTATCCTTGCCAAAATTGCGCGAAAGACTCAAAACTTTAATGCGGGGATCACGCGCGTGATGCTGCATCAGACTGATCATTGTGCGGTCAGAGCTGCCGTCATCAACGCAAACAATTTCATAATCATCGGTGATTTGTTCGAGAACTGGTGTCAAACGATTAAAAAATAGGTCTGTCCCCTCTTCCTCATTGTACATGGGAACAACAATTGACAATAATGGTGCTGGCTGATCGCTGGCACGACGGCTGGGCAATGTCATTGTTGAACTCCGCTTTTCACAAACCTGTTGAAGTCGAATTTAGGGTGCGCCAGTTAAGATTTGGTGCAACCTGTCACTAAAGACCCATGTAGTTTGGTTAATGGATGTTTACGATTTGGAGCCGGTTGAATTAATCTCACCGCGATTGACATTGCGGTGCAGACCCAATGCAGTTAAGTTTTTAATTAACAGTTAGGAACGGGATTAGAAATGAAGACAAGTGCACGGGTAGTAGTGATTGGTGGCGGTGTTGTGGGCTGCTCGGTGCTTTACCATCTGACCAAGGCTGGCTGGAAAGATGTTGTGCTGGTCGAGCGTGACATTTTAACTTCAGGCTCCACGTGGCATGCCGCGGGCGGTTTTCATACGCTGAACGGCGATCCAAATGTGGCCAAGCTGCAAGGTTATACAATTGCGCTTTATGATGAGATCGAAAAAATCTCTGGCCAATCATGCGGACTTCATCGTTCCGGCGGTTTGTTTTTGGCCGACACGAAAGAGCGCATGGAATGGCTGAAAATGGCGCATGCGCGCGCGCGCTATCTCAATCTCGAGACCGAGCTATTGTCACTGAGCGACGCCAAGAAACTTAATCCGCTTTTTGATGAAAAGCAATTTTATGGCGCAATGCTGGATGCAGCTGACGGCAATCTTGACCCTGAGGGCACCACGCATGCTTACGCAAAGTCAGCCCGGATTGGAGGTGCTGAAATTTATCAAGGCACCCGCGTGCAGGAGCTCAAGCATCGCAGCGACGGTTCGTGGGATGTGATTACTGATAAGGGTAATATCCACACGGAGCATGTGGTCAATTGCGGTGGGCTTTGGGCGCGCGAAGTGGGCCGCATGGTCGGCATTGAGCTTCCGGTTCTGGCCATGGAGCACATGTATTTGGTGACGGATGAAGTGCCTGAGGTGGTTGCCTTTAACAAGGAACATGGCAAAGAAGTTTCACACATCATCGATTTCAAATCTGAAATCTACATGCGGCAAGAACGCAGTGGTCTGGTTCTAGGCACTTACGAGCAAGATTGCAGGCCGTGGCAACCCAAACAAACGCCGTGGGAATTTGGGCGGGAATTATTGCAGCCAGACCTTGACCGGATCGCGCCAAATTTGGAAATGGGTTACAAGCATTTCCCGGCTTTGGCGCGTGCTGGCATTAAAAAAGTCATCAATGGGCCGTTCACATTTACGCCTGATGGCAACCCGCTGGTGGGGCCTGTGCAGGGTGTTAAAAACTTCTGGTGCGCTTGCGGTGTTATGGCGGGCTTCAGCCAAGGTGGCGGTGTTGGCCTCGCCCTCTCACAATGGATGGTGAATAATGATCCTGGTTTTGATGTCTGGGCCATGGATGTTTCGCGCTTTGGCGAATGGGCCACGCGCAGCTACACCAACGCAAAAGTGCGCGAGAACTATTCCAAGCGCTTCTCCATTCGCTTCCCGAATGAAGAACTGCCCGCCGCAAGGCCACAACAAACAACAGCGCTTTATGACGTGTTGATCGCGCAAGGCGCTGTGATGGGTGATAGTTGGGGTATGGAAACGCCACTTTGGTATGCGCCAAAGGGTGTGGAGCCCAAGGACATCGTGTCGTTCCATCGCTCCAATGATTTTGCGCATATCAAGGCCGAAGTTTTAGGCACACGCAATGGCGTGGGTGTGACTGAAATTGCAAATTTTGCGAAATATAGATTCAGTGGCGTTGGTGCCGAGGCGTTCCTTTCTCATATCTTGACGAACAAAATGCCCAAAACAGGCCGCATGATTTTGTCACCCATGTTGAACCCTGCAGGCAAGTTGATCGGCGATTTCACACTGGCGAAGGCCAAGGATGAAGTGTTCTATATGTGGGGATCATCACAAGCGCAGAAATATCACATGCGTTGGTTTGAACAGCATGTACCAACTGATGGCAGCGTGGTGATTGAACGCTTGGATATGAATTTGGTCGGGCTTTCTATCGCCGGGCCGAAATCTCGCGCGGTGTTAAAGGCGCTCACCGATGAAGATGTTTCAAATGCTGGTTTCAAATTCATGGATCATCGGCAGATGGATATTGCCAATGTCTCAGCATTGGTAAATCGTGTAACGTATACTGGTGATCTCGGTTATGAAATCTGGGTGAGGCCTGAATATCAGCGCAGGCTCTATGATGGCATTATGAAAGCAGGAGAAGCACATGGCATCGTCCACTTCGGCATGCGCGCTTTGCTTTCAATGCGATTGGAAAAGAATTTCCCCACTTGGTACCGTGAACTGCGCCCCATCTATGGCGGCTTTGAAGCCGATATGGGCAGGTTCATTGATCTCACGAAAAATGACTTCATCGGGCGTGATGCAGCAGCCGCGGAAAAGGAAACGGGCGGAAAATTGCGCCGGGTTTCTTTTGTGGTTGAAGCGGGCGATGCCGATGTGCTGGGCGATGAGCCGATTTGGCATAAGGGCAAAGTTGTTGGCTGGGTGACGTCTGGCGGCTTTGCGCATTACCTGAACAAGTCTTTGGCGCAGGGCTATGTGCCTAAGGAATTGGTGGATGGCACTGGCTTTGAAATTGAGATCATTGGAGAGATGCGGAAGGCATCAATCGTGCACGAACCCTTGTTTGATCCAAAGGGCGAACGCATGCGGGGTTAACTGATATAGAGCACTAATGGCGATATCCCCTCACCGATTCGTAGTTCTTGATAGCCTTCGTGGCATTTGTGCGTTGATGGTCACGCTCGTTCATCTCAACGCGTACAGTATTGTCAAAGAACTGCCGTTCTTCATCAATGCTTATCTGTTTGTAGACTTCTTTTTTGTTCTTTCTGGCTTTGTGATTGCAACGAATTATCAAGCGCGGCTGGCTTCTGGTTTTGGTATTCAGAAATTTATGCTGCTTCGTTTTGGGCGGCTCTATCCGCTTTATTTTGTTATTCTCGTCTGCTTTTTTATAGCAGAATTATTATTTGAAGGGCCTGCAGCCTTCGCATCTCCGCAAAAATCTTTTGACACTGTGTTAGCAAATATTTTGCTGCTGCAGAGTTTCCACATTTTTTCTTTTGATACGTGGAATTGGCCGGGTTGGAGCATCGCGACAGAATTTTGGACGTGCTTGCTGTTTGCTGTGATTGTAACTATGTGGCCTCAGCGGCTCATTGCCATCCTCGCAGGTCTCTCAATCATATCCCTTTATATCATAGCAACCCTAACTACGACCGGCATCAACGTAACGTATAATTTTGGAATGCTGCGTTCAATACTAGGGTTTTCAACCGGTGTATTCGTTTTTGATATTTGGAAAAAAACCAGCAGTTTTAGGATAGACGAGCGCCTCGCATTCGTAGCCGAAATGCTATGTGTGATATTTGTTTTTTTGTTCGTAAGCGCTGTTGCTCAGAGCAATTACAGTTTGTTTGCACCTTTTGTCTTTGCAGTCGTCGTTTTGGTCTTTGCTAAAGAGAGCGGGCCGATATCCAGTTTTCTGAAACACCAAATATTTGTTGTCTTGGGCCTGCTGTCATACTCTATTTATCTCGTGCATCTGCTGATTGAAAGAATGCTGGTTCGAGCAACCCTCAGCATTGAAGCCATCTCTGGTCATCAGCTTATCACCAAGGTTCCGCATGAAGGTGAAATCATCGATGTTCTGGGGCTTAATCTTACCCAAGGTAACTTGTGGGCTTGCCTCTATCTCATTTTGGTTGTGGGTGTGGCCGCGTTAACCTATCGCTATGTGGAAGTGCCATCCCGACTTTGGTTCCGCAAACAAGCTCAAGTCGAGCGGCCATAAAAACCAATCTGATCTTCTTTTGAAAACACCACACCAGGGCGGTCAAAATATGAGAACACCGCAATAATGCGTTCACGCTGGCCTTTAATTGTTGAGACTTTGTGAGCTGTGTTTTTGCCGTGGAAGACGTTCAGAGTTCCAGCTGAAAGTTTCAAAGTTTTTACGAGATTGTCTCCGCCATTCAGCAGCTTAGCCACACCTTCATAATTGGGATCATTGTCACTCCGCAGATCAGAGCGATAGACAAAATCTCCGCCTTGCTCGGGGGCTTGCAGCAATAGAGTGGTGGTAAATTCGCTTCGGTCAAAGTGCCAGTTCAGCTGTTCGCCATCACGGTAAGCCATAACGTTGATCCGCGCCAAGGCATCGCGCATTGGGAAAAGTGCGTCCTTCTTCGTCACGGCTGCGAGAAAGACAATAAACGGTGGCCACTCATATATCCATGCGGGGACGGAATTTGGAATTTGGTCGTAGCAGACCGTATGGTTGATCGTCTCTGTCATTGTAAGAGCGGGGTGACCTTCAGTAAGGCCTGGAATTTCTTTTTTGAAATAGATGTTGTGGCTGCGCCTATGGACGAAGGCTAGGGTGTCGATCACGGGTTTGAGTTCGGCCACAGCTTTGGTTAGCGCTTCGGGTTTAACGAAGCCTTCGAGGTTGAACATGCCATCTTGGGCAAGATCAGCTTGGCATTTTTCGACGAGGGCTAGCCACGGCGCCGATCCGGGCTTGTCGAGCGGGTAGTGAACAAGGTCGAGAATGTCTCTCACGCGGCAAACTCTAGCGCTGCATCAGTCACCGCATCCCACACACTTAAAGCAAAGGTACGCATCGCGTAGATGTGGAATGCGTTTTCTTCCACGCAATGAATTAGCGCTGGCGTGTGATGGATTGCGGTTTGCACGAACATGTCGGCTTTGAATTGTTTGGCGTGGAAATCAATGGCGGCAAGTTTGGCTAATACGGCGCGGGCGTTTTCGCCCTCGATTGCGATGCGTGTGCGGCTGGACGAGAGTGGAGTTGATATGCACGCATCAGCTTTCACGGCTTCACCGATCAGCCAAATCTGCGTTGGATTGATCCGCAGTTGCGTTCGCCCATCATGTTCAAGCACCACGCCTATGCGCGTTGGAATTTTACCAAGGGCTTTCTTCAGTTCTTTTTCTGCACCTGCATATTGCGTCAGGTCAAAATCCGGCGCTTCAGCAATATTAATACCCTTGCCCGTGTAAGGTTTTGCACTCGCCAATGCGGACGAACGCTTAAGCATGGAGGCGTTCTCCTTGTTTATCGATAAAGTGGGGCGAGACGATGCGGGCTTTTACATTTTCGTTCTTCAACGGGAAGGCGCAGATGATGTCTTCGCCTTCATGTTTCAAGCCGCCATTATAAAGCGCTAAAGCGATATATTTGTTCAGCTCCGTAGACCATGTAACGGAGGTGATATAGCCGCGGCCATGGCCTTTGATCTCGTCGGTTGCGGCAAAAAGTATGGCACCGCCGCGCAGCTTGGCACCCTCTTCCATGCACTCAATGCCAACCAGGCTCCAGCGCTCAGGCGCTTGGCAATCTTCGCGGAAGCGCAATTCTTTTCCGATATAGGCCTTATCCTTGCCTGCCATTTTGCCCAAACCTAAATCGTCAAGCGTATTACGATGATCAAGATCAGCACCCGCAACATGGCCTTTCTCGATGCGCAACGATGCGAGTGCTTCGAGTCCGTATGGTTTGATACCAAGTGGGTCTGCAGCTTTCAAAATATGTTCCCAAAGTTCAGTTGTATAATCAGCCGAACAATGCACTTCGTAAGCCAACTCGCCAGAGAAAGATAAGCGCAGAATGCGGATGGCACCCCCTTCATACTCAATATCCTTCACGCCCATATAAGGCAGTGCTTCATTGCTCAGTTCAACATCAGGAAAAGCAAGTTGCAAAGCGCGGCGGGCATTCGGACCGGACACGGCCATGCCACCCCACTCATCCGTTAGCGATGTGACATGAACATTCAAATCCGCCCAATGCATTTGCAGAAGATACTCAAGCCAACTCATCACCTCGCCTGCTTGCGCCGTTGTCGTGGTCATATAAAATTGAGTATCGCTGATGCGCGATGTTGTGCCGTCGTCCAACACCACGCCATCATCATTCAACATCACGCCATAGCGCGCGCGGCCGATTGGCAATTTGGCAAAGCCGTTTACGTAAACGCGGTTCAAGAATTCAGCGGCATCTGGTCCCTGCACATCAATTTTGCCAAGCGTTGAAACATCAGAAATGCCCACATTCTGGCGCACCAATTCCATTTCTTTGATGTAAGCCGTTTCAGGTGTGTTGCCGGCCCAATCATAATACCAAGCGCGCATCCATAACCCGGCCTCGATAAATGTTGCACGATTGTTGACGTGCCAATCATGCAGCGGTGACAAACGTTTAGGACGGAAATGGGATGCGACCGTGCGGGCGGCGATCGCGCCCACAGTCATCGGCGAATAGGGTGGGCGGAATGTTGTGGTGCCAGCTTTGTCTATAGAAAGGCCGCGCAAATCGGCCATCATGGCCAATGCATTGATGTTCGAAGTTTTGCCTTGGTCAGTGCCCATGCCCAATGTGGTGTAGCGCTTTAAATGCTCAACGCTCAAATAGCCTTCTTGATGTGCCGCCTTGATGTCCTTCACTGTCACATCATTTTGGAAATCAACGAAGCCATATTTCTCGTTGGATTTTTCTGCCGCATTCCAAATTGGCTGAATTGAATATTTACGGTCCTCGCGGATTGCGGGCAGATCAAGTTCTTTTAGTTTTTTGGAGTGACTTAATGAGGCACGCGCTGCTGTATCACCTTCGCGGATGGCCGCCAGCAATCCAAATGTGCCATTGATCGCCCCTGCTCCGAAATGTGTATTCGCAAAGCCGCCGGGCACGAAGGCCGCAATCTTTTCATCATATCTGGGCTTGATGCCACCATGCGAAGTGAGATGCACTGCAGGACTCCAACCGCCGGACATGCCAAGCACGTCGCATTCAATTGTAACCGCATGACGGCCTGAAAGGCGCACGGCGCGCATTTGCTTTTCACCCAGCACATCAGCAATGCCGCAGCTGGGGAAAATGGCGATTCCGAGTTGGGCCGCACGTGCGAGCAGATCACCCGATAATGTGCTGCGGTGTTCTGCAACAGTCACCGCCACATCATTTTCAGCAAGGTCAAAAGCTGTGGCATAGGCACTGTCATTGTTTGTGACGATGACGGCGCGTTTTTGTGGCGCGACACTGAAGCGATTGAGATAGGTGCGAAGCGCCGATGCCAGCATCACGCCGGGGCGATCATTGTTGGCAAACACCAATGGTCGTTCGATGGCACCGGTGGCATAGATGATGTTGGAGGCGCGCAATTGCTCAATGATCATTAATGCGGGGTGATTTTCAGGTGAATGGCTGAGCACCACCAAATTACCGTCATAAATCCCTTGGGCAGTGGTGCGTTTGAGCAACCTTACTTCTGTCGCGGTTTCAAGTTCAGCAATTTGGGCTTTGCGCCAGCGTTCTAATTCTTCACTGCCAGACGATAAAATGCTCCCGCCAAATTCGAAATCCTGTTCGACGAGTACAACACGAGAACCAGACCTTGCGGCGGTGACAGCCGCTGCAAGGCCTGCAGGGCCAGAGCCGATAACGAGCACATCACAAAACATATGGCGCATTTCATATCGTGCCGTATCGACATCAGCCACAGCAGCGCCAAGTCCAGCGGCTTTGCGGATGATCGGCTCATACATCATCCAAGATTTTTTGAGCGGGCCCATGAAAGTCTTATAATAGAAGCCTGCGCCAAAGATGGGCGAGAGCAATTGGTTCACGGCCATCACATCAAATTTCAATGAGGGCCACGCGTTTTGGCTTTTAGCAGTGATGTCAGATTTCAATTCAGCAGTGGTGCTGATTGTGTTGGGCTCCGTGCGCCCGCCAGCACCAGTCGTGAACAGCGCATTAGGCTCTTCAATGCCAGCCCCAATAATACCGCGCGGGCGGTGATATTTGAAACTACGACCAAGCAAGGTTCTTCCGCTGGCAAGTAGTGCGGATGCGAGGGTGTCGCCAGCAAAGCCGCTGATTGATTTTCCGTCGAACTGAAACGAGATCGGTTTGGTACGATCAATATAAGATGGTTTATTAATGCGCTTGAAGGCAGTCATTTCGCGCCTCCCAACACTTCATTCGTCGCTGTATTGCGGTTCAATTTAAACCACTGCCTACAGCCATAAACGTGTTGCCAATATTCTTGGTGGGGGCCCTTGGGATTATCGAACACAAATTTATAATCGTGCCATTGTTGCAAGTCGCCTGAACCATGGGTGGGGCGAACATTCGATGCGTCGCCACCATAGCGGAACTCAGCCACGTCTCTTTCACCGCAATGGGGGCAAGGAATTCTCATTGCTTATAGGCCCAGTTGCCGATGCCATATTCATCAAGCTCTTTGCCCTTTTCAAAGCGATCAAGCGAGAAGCATTTATTGAGTTCATGCTCTTGATCATTCGCAATTGTATGCGCAAATGTAAAACCTGAAGCTGGTGTGGCTTTGAAACCTTGGTAGCACCAACCACCATTGAGATAGAGCCCACCAATTGGGGTTTTACAAATAAAGGGCGAGCCGTCAGGGGTCATATCTTGAATGCCGCCCCAATGCCTGAGTAGGCGCATGCGCGACATGAAAGGCAGCAGCGTGGTGGCGCATTCCATTACAGTTTGGATCCGGTGGAACTGGCCGCGCTGCGTATAGCTGTTGAAACCATCAATATGGCCGCCAAACACCATACCGCCTTTATCAGACTGCGAAAGATAAAACAGCTCCGCCCCCCAAGACACCACATGATTGACGATGGGTTTTACAGGTTCAGTCACGAACGCTTGCAGAATGTGACTTTCGACTGGCAGTCTGAGACCCGCCATCGCGGCAACATGCGATGTATGGCCTGCAACGGCGATGCCCACTTTGCCCGACAAAATTTTACCGCGTGAAGTTTCAACGCCAACAACTTTATCGCCATCTTTCAAAATCGCACTCACTTCGCAATTCTCAATGATGTGCACGCCAAGTTGCGAAGCCGCGCGCGCATAGCCCCAAGCCACAGCATCATGACGCACAGTGCCCGCACGTGGTTGGTGAATGGCACCCCAGATCGGGAAGCGCGCATCCTTTGAATAATCCAGATACGGCAATTCCTTCATCACCTCATTGCGATCAAGAAGTTCCGCATCGATGCCATTCAGTCGCATTGTGTTGCCGCGTCTGGCAAAGGCATCCACCTGCCCCGGCGACACGGCTAAAATCATTTGGCCACGATGAGAAACCATGCAGTTAAAGTTCAATTCGTGGGAGAGGCCTTCCCACAGCTGCATGGATTTTTCAAAGAAGGCCGTATTCCCACCAATCATATAATTCGAACGGATCAGCGTGGTGTTGCGGCCCACATTGCCGGAGCCGATATAAGATTTTTCGAGAACAGCGATGTTTTTAACACCGTGGTTTTTGGCCAGATAATAAGCCGTGGCTAGCCCATGCCCGCCACCACCAATGATGATTACATCATAAGATGATTTGGGTTCCGGCTTGGCCCAAGCTTCCGGCCAAGGTTCAGACGGGCGCAACGCGTGTCGCGCGAGAGAGAATATGGAATAGCCTTTTGCCATGGAGGTTTAATATCTGAAACTAAAAGACAATCAAGGATGAGTTTTTTGAGCCTTACTGCCGCGCTCCGCCCACTCGCCAGAAATCCAAGCCACAATTCCAAATCCTAAAAATGCAATTGAGATAGGATAAAGCGTACCGTTATAAAAATGGCCAGCCGCAGCGCCAAATACAACAGCTATCAACGACGATAGTGCGCCCGAAATGGCTGATGCCATGCCCGCAATGTGCCCCATGGGTTCAAGCGCCATGGCATTATAATTTCCGAACAACAATCCGCTGCAGAAAAAGGAGCAGAACATTAAAAACCCAACAACCGGCAACGGCGGATGACCCCCATAAACAATCGTAAAGACCATCATGACGCTCCAGATTGCGATAAACCCATAAATTGCCCGCTTGGAAATCAGCCGCATCCCAAGACGCTGCACAAGTTTCCCGTTGGTAATCATAGCGATTGCAATAGCAACGGCCATTCCGCCAAACCAAAGCGCAAACTTATCACCTTGCTGATATTGTTCAGCGAATATTTGTTGCGATGTGCCGAGATAGGCTGTGAAAGCTGCAAAAATAAAACCCACTGCAACTGTATATCCAAGTGCTATGGGATTGCGAATAACCTCCCTCGCGCTATGTGCCAATTTCCGGGCCGAAAACGGCAGCCGATTTTCTGGCGCTAAAGTTTCTGATTGACGGAAATACAACCAGATCGCAGCAATAATTGCGGCCACCACAAAGCCAGCAAAGATAATGCGCCATGAAGCAACATAGAGCACAAGCTGGCCGATACTTGGCGCCATGATTGGTACCAACATAAATACCGACATTACGAAGCTCATGATGCGCGCCATATCAGCGCCTTTTGCACCATCGCGCACCATAGCAATCGAAACAATGCGTGGTGAAGCAGCTCCAAATCCTTGCAATAATCGTCCTGCAATCAACATGGGAAATGTGGTCGAAAACATGCAAAGCAATGCCCCGGCAACAAAAAACACCAAGCCTAAATAGATGGCGGATTTTCGACCGATTGAATCCGAGACAGGTCCAAACAACAGTGTGCCAAACATCATGCCAGCAAAGAAACCGAGAATGATCAGCTGTCGATCGTTTGGATTGGTCGCTCCAAGGCTTGTCGAAATTATGCCGATGGCCGGTAACATTGTATCAATCGACATAGCCACTAAGGCAGTCAGCATTGCTACGAGAGCAATGAATTCATTTGGGCGTGTTGTTTGCATGATTTACTTTGTAAAACTCTTACTTAATGAAACGCATAGCGCGCATTACGTCGAAGAAGTTGTCTGTCTCAATACGGTTGGTGCGATTGCCAATGTGTTTTACACCGGGATAGAAAGATTTTTCATATGCCAAATCCGGTGTCATATATGTGACGTCCAAAATGCATTTGGTCGGCGGCGTGATGAGGCATTGCTTCAAATCTCCTAATAGAGATTTTTCCACGCCATTCATAATGGCTTCTTGCGCGGCGGCAGGCGACATTGAAATAGTCGATGCGCCCCTGCCCGCTTTGACTGACACATAAGAGATATTGGAATTGGCGGCTTTCACCTCATGCATCAGGCCCTTATCGCCACTCACTAAAACTGTGGGCACTCCGAAGGTGGCCGCAGCGTTTGAAAACAGCGTGAATTCCGAGGCGGGCTTGCCGTTGAGCACAACCGAATGCGTGCGCGTGTTCATCGTGTGGGCCAAGTTATTTTCTTCCGAGCCAACGCCCGAATGCCAGCCAATCATAATCAGCGCGTCGAAGCTTTGATCTAGTTCTTGGATCATGCTGTAAGGGTGGCCCGACCAGCTGCGGATGATGTTGCATTCCTTGGGCAACATGGTGGTGATCAAGTTGCGCCCTGAATCATGTGCATCTTTAATCCAAATTTCCGTGGCGCCAGCAGCGCGTGCGCCCTCAACCGCAGCGATGGTTTCGCGTGTCATGATCTCGCGGAATTCGTGCCAGTCGGGGTGGTTCTTTTCAGCTTCGTCCCAATGGGTGATGCCCGCCACGCCTTCAATATCAACACTTATGTATATTTTCATTTTTGCTATATTACTTGCCATGAACATCGATTCCAATAGGCGCTCCGTGCAACTCGACCCGCGTGATGCGCAGTTCTATTCGAACCCCTATCCCTTCTATCACAGAATTCGGGCCGAGGTGCCCGTGTTTAAATGGGAGGAATACGGTTATTGGTGTTTTGCGCGCCATGAGGATGTGAATGCCCTTCTAAGAGATCGTCGGTTTGGTCGCCAGATTTTACATGTGGCTTCGCGCGAAGAACTTGGCTGGCCAGAACCGCCGGAACATATCGCCGCTTTCACCACGCATGAGAAACACTCTCTGTTGGAGCTTGAACCGCCCGTACACTCAAGGCTGCGCGGTTTGATCAACCGTGCATTTCTTTCAAGGCAGGTGGAGCGTTTGCGCCCCATAATCGTGAATCTTTCCAATCGCTTGATTGATGGTTTTGAAGCAAAAGGTGAGGTGGATTTGCTGGCCGCTTATGCCACGCCCATCCCCGTTATCGTCATCTGCGAATTATTGGGCGCACCTGTCGAAATGGCCGATCAATTTCTCAAATGGTCACACGATCATGTGAGCATGTATATGGCCAAGCGCGACCGGGCAATTGAAGACGCGGCCGTGAAATCAGTTCTGGAATTCAGCGACTATATGCGTGGGCTGATTGCTGAGCGGCGCAGAAACCCCAGGGATGATTTGCTTTCAGAATTGGTGAAGGCCGAAACCGAGGGGCAAAAACTTTCGGAAGACGAGTTGGTGACAACTGCGATTTTGATTTTAAACGCAGGTCATGAAGCCACGGTGCATTCGATCGGCAATGGCGTCAAGGCCCTCTTGGAACGTGGCATATCCGGCCCGATCACCGAAGGCCTGATTGAGGAAGTTCTGCGCTTTGATGCGCCGCTCCATATGTTCACGCGTTATGCGCTGGAGGATTTGGAATATGCGGGCGTGCGCCTGAAGAAGGGCGAAACCGTGGGCCTCATGCTGGGTGCCGCAAACCGAGACCCCGCCCGCTTTCCCGAACCAGACGTGTTCAATCCAACCCGCGATCCCAACCCGCATGTCAGCTTCGGCGCAGGCATCCACTTTTGTGTTGGCGCACCGCTTGCGAGGTTGGAAATGTTGATAGCGTTTGAAGTGCTGTTTGCAAGGTTGCCAAAGCTAAGACTGGTGGGGCAACCGAGATATAAAGATGTTTATCATTTTCACGGGTTGGAGGAGTTACTTGTTTGTCCTCGCCCGCTCCTTTAGCGGGAGAGGAAAGGGGCCCACGGAGCGTAAGCGTAGTGGGATAGGTGAGGGGAAGTGAATTCGGTGCGCGCGTTCCCTCACCACCCCCATCCACCTTCGCAAAGATGCTTCGGTGGGCGGGTCCCCTTCCTCTCCCGTTGAAGAAACGGGAGAGGACACTGTGGACTTCACCCTGTCGTTTCCCGCCCAGTGTATGAAGTTTGTTGCCGCCAACATTTTCGTGGGTTGGAATACTTAAACGTTACTACATACATCAATCGAGCAGTGCTCCAATCGTTTCACTGCTCCTCAAAAGCATTGAGTCCATAAGCCATCATGCCCATACCTTCGCTGGAATCTGTTTGCGTGCAAATTCCTTCGGCAACACCCGGCTCTGGTTTAACTTGGCAGTCTTCACCTACTGCACAAATCTTTTCATACGGCCAAAGTCCGTGCCATTTGCCGCGGTAAAGAGAAAGTTGGCGAGGAATAATCAAAAAGCCTTTTGCTTCTTTTCCAATCTTAAAATGTGGATGATTGGACACAACAGGTTGAATTGCAACCAAGGAGCGCGTGCAATCATCGCCCAGACAAAGAAAGTGATCTTTTTTGACAGATGATTTAATATTTGCCCAAGTGATGCGCTGTTCATTGCCTCCCAAGAAACGCTTGAACTGCGATACCACATTCTCCCCTCTCAAGATCGGATCACCTGTGCAGATTGCTTCCTTCGACGGCAGCGCATTGCTGATCATTGTTTGGAACAAGCTCTTGAAAGCGGCGCTGCTGCTCTCCTCTGGCGCTCCAAAATAACAGACTCGCTGCTTGTTCCCTTCAGTCTTTGGTAAAATTTTTCGGCAAGTTTCAGCCAACTGCTCGGCATTCTGGTGAAGCTTCATTACCATGTGCTTCATTGCGAATTTTTCTTTTTCGGTTTTTTGTTCGATCTCTGAGGCAGACAATTTTGTGATATCAATATTAAGCGATGTAAATGAATTAGAAAATTGCTCCACAACGGGTGCAAATATTTTTTGCGGGTCGGTTGTTTGCAAGAGCTTCTCGCATGCTCTTAATCTGAATGGCTTGATCGTTGCTTTTCCATCCCAAATAGAATCGGATAACTCATATTCTGTTACAATCATTGACCGGCATGAAATGGGATAACTGCCGAAAAACTGAGCAAACTTATCTAATGCAACTTTGTCTTGCGCAGTAGCAATTCGAAAGAATGCGACTATAACCGCCAAAACAAAAACTAATCGAAAGACCACTGCAACCAAATCCAAACTCCTATTTAAAACAATTCTATTCATTCTTATAAACCTACATCATGATTATGTTCAAATTATGTTGTCTTAGGAATTTTTTTCGAATTTCTCCACCTGTCGTTTCTCGCCCACTGTTTGACGTTTGTTGCCGCCTTCCCAAACTCTGTTGAGACTAAACAGGTTTAAGTGAAATTTTCTCAACAAAGGCCGTCCCATGACTGAAGATGTTCAACATGCTCCAACGGGTCGTCGTGCGCGCGGTGGGGCTGATGCGAGGCGGGCCTTGCGGGGTTCGACTGACGTTAAGCAAGCGGGATATATTCGGCGCAAGACTAAGCTTTATGAGCCATTCACGGATGAGCAGCTTGAACTGATCGAGCACAATGCCGAAACAGTTCTGCAAGAAACCGGTATTGATTTTTACGATGATCTTGAAGCCGTGCAAATGTGGAAGGATGCAGGAGCTGATGCCAAGCATTCTGAAACTGACCCGCTGCGTTACCGGATTCGTTTCCCGCGCGGATTAGTCCGTTCACTGATTAAAACCGCGCCACGCGAATATGTGCAACATGCGCGCAACCCGGCCAATAATGTTATTATTGGCGGAAACAACATGGTGTTTGCGCCTGTTTATGGCCCTCCCTTCATTCGCAATCTTGATGAAGGTCGGCGTTATGCCACGATCGAAGATTTCCGCAATTTCGCCAAACTCGTTTATATGTTGCCGAGTTTGCATCATGCCGGCGGCACATTGTGCGAGCCTGTAGATATTCCAGTGGCCAAGCGCCATTTGGATATGATCTATTCTCACATTAAATATTCCGACAAGCCATTCATGGCTTCTGTAACGGCAGGCGAACGCTCGGACGATTCTGTTAAAATGGCTGAGATGGTTTTCGGCAAAGATTTCGTCGATCAGAATTGCGTGATGACATCGCTGATCAACGCTAACTCACCCATGGTTTGGGACGGCGTTATGTTGGGCGCGCTCAAAGTTTTGGCCCGCGCCAATCAGGCTTGCGTGATTTCACCATTCATCGTTGCGGGTGCTATGTCTCCGGTCACGTCGGTTGGAACACTGACGCAGATTTTGGCTGAGGCATCTGTGGGCATCGCGTTCACACAACTTTGCCGCCCCGGCGCTCCAGTCGTGTTTGGAACGTTTGCTTCTTCCATGTCGATGCAATCGGGTGCGCCAACATTTGGAACACCTGAACCTGCGCATGTTTTGTTTGGCGCTGCTCAATTGGCACGGCGGATGGGTGTGCCTTTTCGTTCTGGTGGCGGCCTATGTGGTTCGAAGCTTCCAGATGCGCAAGCCGCATATGAAAGTGCCAATACATTGTGGCCCACTATGCTGGGCGGTGTAAATTTCTGTTTGCACGCAGCGGGCTGGTTGGAGGGCGGTTTGTCTTCCGGTTACGAAAAGCTCATTATGGATGCTGATCAGCTGACCATGTTCCAAGCCTTTGCCGAAGGTTTGGACTTTACAGAAAATGGCCAAGCGATGGATGCTATCCGTGAAGTTGGCCCTGGAGCGCATTATCTTGGCTGCAATCACACGCAGAAGAATTTCGAAAACGCCTTCTGGCGTTCAAGCTTGGCGGATAACAACTCGTTTGAGCAATGGCAAGAAGATGGCCAGAAAGATATTGTGGTGCGTGCCAATGCCAAGTGGAAGCAGATGCTGAACGACTATGTGGCCCCGCCGCTTGACCAGGGCATTGATGAACAGCTGCAAGCCTTCATGGCCAAGCGTAAAGAAGTTTTGCCGGATAATGTGAGTTAGTCGGCTGGCTTATTGTCCGTCAGCGCAAAAAACATCACTCCAGTAACAACCATCGCTGAACCGATAGCATCGGTGTAGGTGAACTGCTCACCTAATATCCAAACGGCCAAAGATATCGTGATCAATGGCGAGATGGTTGCAATCATCGACGTCGATTGCGGGCTAATGCGGGCAAGGCCTGCATTGACGAGGAAAGATGGCAGCACAGTTGCGAATATCGCAGTACCTGCCGCTAGCCAGAAAAAGCGTGGGCTGGATGAAAAATCAAAGCTTTGACTAACGACCACATAATGCGCGATGCAAGCTACTGCAGAACCCGTGAGTGCAATTGACGTGAACAGCGCGCTGCCCATCAATGTTATGAAACCTTTGGCCAGCAATTGATAGAGCGCGAATGTAATGGCACAGCCCAATACCAAGACTGTGCCGATGATCACGTTGCTTCCACCCGTGGGAAGTGCAGAAAAGAAAACGACGCAGAGTCCTGCATAGGTAATCGCAGCAGCCAACACACTCATCCAGGTAATGCGTGCTTTGAAAAACATCCAGCCTAAGAACATCACGAAGATTGGATAAGTGAAAAGCACCAGCCGTTCGAGCTGAGCCGTAATATAAGTGAGCCCTTCAAAATCGAGCAACGAGGAAATGTAATAGCCGATAAAGCCTGTGGCCAGCGCTTGACCTGTGAGCTTCAAACTCGGCAGCGCCTTGCCACCCCGCCGCATTTGGCAAACCGTATAAATGCCAACGGTCAAAAAAAACGGCAGCGCCACAAGATTGCGCAAGGCCAACATCAGAGCCGGATTGACTTGGTCCATATAGGCCAGCTTGATAAAAATTGCCTTAGTGGAAAATAGAGCAGCACCCGCAGCAGCGAAGACAAAACCCAAGAGACGAGATTGGTTCATGGGTTTCTATCTACACATCGGCTTTTGATTTGTCGCGGGCTAGGCCATGCAAGACCAACATGGTTCAAATTCATATTTGGAAGAGCTAACTCAAATCTGCATTGCTGATTTCTTTGAGCAGTTTCATTTTGATTGCAGCCGCATAGGCTTCATAGTTTTCAGCACTGATCACAAAATGACCATCGCCGCCGGTCACTTCAGTTTGCAGATAGGTCGTTAGATCTCGCGCTTCGTTTTCGATCGCCAGACCATTTATGGTAATGTCATTTGCAATCAATTGCGCTCGCACCTTCGGCACTTTGTCGCCCGTATTTGCATAACCATCTGTCGAAACATCGACCACACGGCGCAGGCTTGCTGGTGCGCCATCCAGCAGGCTTTGCGCAAACAACAATGCCGAACCTGTGGCCGTGCTGCCGCGATACAAGTCCCGTGGCGCACGCAGGAATATTTCGGCAATTTCTCTGCCATCAGCCACTGTCGCAAACAGTCGCCACGGCACGATTACATATTGAACAGTTTCATCCGACCAGAGAAAAGCAGAGATCGCGATCTTCTTGCGGGGGCCTCTTCTCACCGCTTCCAAGACTTGCGGATCAAGGAAAGCTTGACCCGTTCCGCGCATTTGCAGTTGATATTCACTTGGGTCGACGCTGTAAGAGCAATCAATCGCCAGAACCAAAGCGAGGTCGACTTGCGTCTTCGCAAACAAAGTGCTCGGCAAACAGGCGACACCCATTACCGACAATAATGATCGACGCGAACATCCCATGATCAAAGCGTATGGCAAAGCAATTCTGCCCGCAAGCCATCCCTTGACGTAAGCGCTATATCGGGCCAGATATAGGGCATGTCCCCTGCCCTGATTGATCCATTTGGCCGCCATGTTTCTTATCTCCGCGTTTCGGTGACGGATCGGTGTGATTTCCGCTGTGTTTACTGTATGGCCGAGAACATGACGTTTTTGCCGCGGCAGGATTTGTTGACGCTGGAGGAATTGGATCGGGTTTGCTCAGCGTTCATTGCCCAAGGCGTTCGGAAATTGCGGTTGACGGGTGGTGAGCCGCTGGTGCGCAAGGGCATTATGACGTTGGTGGAGAGCCTTTCGCGCCATTTGAAATCTGGCGCATTGGAAGAATTAACGTTGACCACCAATGGCAGCCAGCTTGCCAAATACGCTAAGGAGTTGGCGCGGCACGGTGTGAAACGGATTAATGTTTCGGTTGATACGTTGGACGCTAAGAAGTTTCGCGAAATCACCCGCTGGGGTGAATTACCAAAAGTGCTTGATGGCATCAAAGCTGCGCAAGATGCTGGCATTCATGTGAAGATCAATGCGGTTGCGCTCAAGGGTGTGAACGAACATGAAATCCCTTCCATGGTGCGTTGGTGCCATGAGCAAAAAACTGGTCTGACTTTGATCGAAACAATGCCCTTAGGTGATATCGATGGTGATCGTACCGATCAGTATTTGCCGCTGTCAGTCGTTCGTGCCCAATTGATGGATCAATTCACGCTTGAGGATATTCCGTACAAAACAGGCGGCCCTGCTCGTTATGTTCGTGTGAAAGAAACCGGCGGGCGCATTGGTTTTATTACGCCGCTCACGCATAATTTCTGCGAAAGCTGCAACCGTGTCCGCCTCACCTGCACAGGCACTTTGTTTATGTGCTTGGGCCAGGAAGATGCAGCGGATTTGCGTAAACCCCTTCGCGCATCGGAAGGGGATGCGCCTTTGAACCAAGCCATTCTGGAAGCAATTTCGCGCAAGCCCAAGGGCCATGATTTTATTATTGATCGCAATCACAATAAACCAGCTTTGTCACGTCACATGAGTGTGACGGGTGGGTGAATAATCCAGCTAATTGAAGCGTACGTTTAAGTCGAAATCATTAATTTGGAATTCACATGAAAGCTAAACTTCTAAGCCTCGCTACAGCTGTGCCTCCCTATGTTTTTGAAACACGCGCCATCGCCGAACAAGCAGCCAAAACTTTTAGCAGCATGGGCAATGCGCTGAGCAGGTTGCTGCCAATCTATATGCATAGCGAGATTGAAACGCGCCATTCGGTCTGTCCGATGGAATGGTTTTTGGAACCGCGCGGCTGGCCCGAACGCACTGCAAAATTTATGGAAGGTGCAAAAGCGCTGTTCAGAGAAGCGGCAGGCAAAGCATTGGATGTTGCAAATTTGAAAGCCGGCGAGATTGATGCCATCGTTACAGTTTCATCCACTGGCATCGCCACACCCTCCATTGAGGCGCATATGTTGGTGGAGATGGGGTTCAGAGCCGATGTGCAGCGCGTGCCGGTGTTTGGGCTTGGCTGCGCTGGCGGCATGTCTGGCTTGTCGTTGGCCGCGCGTTTGGCAGTTGCTCAACCAGGCAAGAATATTTTGATCGTCGTTATTGAAATTTGTACTCTTGCATTCCGCTTGGATGAGATGACCAAAGCCAACATTGTGGCCACAGCAATATTTGCTGATGGCGCGGCGGCTGCGGTATTGCGCGCTGGCACTGACGATGCATTGGGAGCCATAGAATTTGCCGGCGAACACACTTGGCCCGGCACTATTGATGTGATGGGCTGGCGCGTTGACCCCGAAGGATTCGGAGCGATCTTCTCTCGTGATATTCCTGACTTAACCTCAAAAGATTTGCGCCCAGCAGCAGATGCGTTCTTGGCACGGCATAGCTTGACCGTGGCAGATATTGATCACTTCAGTTTCCATCCTGGTGGGGCGAAGGTCATAGCGGCTTTGGAACCGGCTTTTGGATTGGAAACGGGCAAGCTTGAAAATGAACGCGCCATCCTCAAAAAATTTGGCAATATGTCGGCACCAACCGTTTTGTTTGTTCTGAAAGAGGCACTAAAAAGGAATCTATCTGGCCGCCGATTTCTCGGCGCACTTGGCCCCGGCTTTACGGCCAGCTTCATGACTATGGTGCACTAATGAATTGGGTCGTGGTCATCCTTGCATTTGTCACATTGCAGCGGTTGGGTGAATTGTTTTTAGCCAAGCGCAACACGACGAAGCTTTTGGCTTCTGGTGGTTATGAGATTGGTGCGGCACATTATCCGATCATTGTTGCCTTTCACACGGCATGGATTTTGGGACTGTGGTGGTTGGCGCCGACTCAAGCTGTGAATTGGATTTTCATCGGTGTGTTTGCGGTTTTGCAAGCGCTTCGGGTTTGGGTAATCGCCACGCTTGGTTCGCGCTGGACGACACGCATAATTCGGGTGCCAGGTGAAACGCTGGTGGCGCGAGGGCCATTTCAATTTATAAATCACCCAAACTATGCGGTGGTGATTGCTGAAATATTTGTTTTGCCGTTGGCGTTTGGCTTGGTTTGGTTTTCAATAGTCGGTGGACTGATCAATATTGGAATTCTCGCATGGCGCATTCGTGTAGAGAACACGGCATTAGCGCCCGTGCGGCATTAATTGGTATGTTTCATATTCACCATATCATCTATTTTTCCGACAATGGCATCCACCGAAACATTCCCAGAATTTTTGAATATCATTTCGAGCAGCACATGATCGCCAATCTTGAGGGGAGCCTTCAAGCCAGTTAACATGATGTGCATATGGCCCGGCAAAATAGCAATCGTTGCACCTGCCGGAATTTCTAACCGATCCAACATTTCCATTTTCATCACCCCATTCTCATCATTCGATTTGTGCAGCATGGCGCTTTCCGCAGCAGTCGTTGATATGCCAATCAGCTGATCGCTGTCTTTACCCATGTTCATAATGGATAAATAAACCGCCCCCGTTTTGCTTTGCGAAGTGAGCGACGGCGCTGCGATGGGGTTCATGATCATGATATCTTGAGCCCAAGCCTGATGACTAACTAGCGCAGACACGATAATGACGAGGCAAAAAACGAAACTTTTCATGATTTGAGCTTTTCACGAACCTCCCATTTTCGCAAGGGAGCGTGACAATTGATACATATGCGGCCAAACCTCTCATTTATCCGTCGACTTGGTACTTTCGTTTAGGGTCGTCTCGCGTCAATTAATGTTCAGAGAGGAACATCATGATACAAGCTCCATCTGAACGCACCCGTGTGAAGCGCCTCAATAAACGCGCGCATTATGATGAGGCGACAATACATCCGATTTTGGACGCGCAGCCCATGTGCACCGTGGCCTATGTTTTTGGTGGCTCGCCTTATGTGACGCCCACTCTCCAATGGCGCGAGGGTAACCACATTTACTGGCATGGTTCAGCGGCCAGCCGCATGTTGGAAGCTTCGGAAGACGCGCAAGTTTGCGTGAACGTCACGATTTTCGATGGGATGGTTATGGCCCGTTCGGGCTTTAATCATTCCTGCAATTACCGGTCGGTCATGGCGTTTGGCAAAGCCTTCAAAGTGAAGGACCGTGACGAAAAGGAAATGCGTCTGAAGAATTTCATGGAACATCTTTATCCTGGCCGCTGGGATATGTTGCGCAAGATGACGGATAAAGAGTTGAAGGCGACGACAATGTTGGGGCTGGAGCTTAATGAAGTATCAGCCAAAGTGCGGAGCGGCCCACCGGGTGATGATGAAGAAGACTATGGCCTGCCGCTTTGGGCTGGCGTTATTCCTATGGTGACCACGATGTTAAAGCCGGTGGGTGATCCGCGTTTGATTGCGGGCTTGGTTCCGCCGAAACATGTGACGAATTTTAAAATTGGATGATCAATCTCGGTCGCGCACTTCAATATGCGCGATCAATCCTACGTCATTAAAAGTTGTAACTTGCGTTCCCTCGCGTTCCAATAAATTTCCAGTTTTGACGCTTGTTGCTTTCAACCGCCAGTCTGAGCTGAAGGTGTTTGGCGCAATCAACTTAATATTATCATCAACGGAAACCTGATCTGCGAATTCTTCAAAATAAGTTTGAAATGACATCATTATGTTGGCGCGGCCCGATTTTTCGTTGCTCAATCCGCTCGAAACATAGCCTGCATCCTCGGCAAACATGTCTTCAACCGTTTTAATGTCAAACGCATTCAACGCATTGAAATAGAGTCGTAATCGCCCTTCGAGATCACTCACCCAAAGCGCCCATAATCCGCACCCAGCTTTTTATACCGCGCTGAAAGCTGGAGACATTATATTTTTCATTGGGGCTGTGAATGGCATCATCGTTGAGGCCGAAGCCGACCAATACTGAATCCATTCCAAGAATATCCTTAAAGCTGCGCACGATGGGAATCGATCCGCCAGAGCCCATGAGCACGGCTTCTTTTTTGAATTCAGCTTTTAGCGCAGCAGATGATTTTTGGATGAATTTGTTGTCCTCAGAAATTTCCGATGCGGGGCTGCCGCCGCCATGGCCAGAGAATGTGATCATTGCGTCTTTTGGCATTTGTTTTTTGGCAAAACGTTGAAAGGAGGCCAGAACTGATTTTGGATTTTGTTTACCAACCAAGCGGAATGTGAGTTTGGCGTGGGCTTTGGATGGGATGACGGTCTTGCCGCCTGCCCCGGTGTAGCCGCCCCAAATGCCATTCACTTCAGCGGTGGGCCTTGACCAGATGAGTTCAATCACGCTGCGGCCTTTTTCGCCTGCTGCGGATTTCAAACCGACTGAACTCAAAAACTTCTTTTCTGAAAATTTGAGCGAGGCCCATTGTTTCTTCACGGCCTTGGGCAATTCGGCAACGCCAGTATAAAATCCGGGAATAGCAACGTGGCCATTTTTGTCGTGTAATGCTGCGATCAATTTCGTGAGCGCTCTGATCGGATTCATGGCGGCACCACCATACATGCCGGAGTGCAGATCAATGGATGGCGATGTGATGGTGATTTCCTCATGCACCAGCCCCCGCAGACGCGTGGTGATGGCTGGGGTTTTTTCGTCCCACATATTGGTGTCACAGACAAAGGCCACATCGCAGGAGAGTTCGGCTTTGTTAGCTTTGAGGAACGGGATCAATGAGGGTGAACCAGATTCTTCTTCGCCTTCAATCAGGAATGTGGCGTTGATCGGCAATGATCCCGTGGTGGCGATCCAAGCTCTGGCCGCCTCCACAAACGTCATCAACTGACCTTTGTCATCGGCGGTGCCGCGCCCATAAATTCGCTCCACACCGTCTTTATCTTTTTTCAACGTCGGTTCGAAAGGCTTTGTGTGCCAAAGTTCAACAGGATCAACGGGTTGCACGTCATAATGGCCGTAGAACAAAACATGCGGTGTTTTTGCTGTCGAGGATTTGGATTTATAGTGGGCCACGATCATCGGGTGGCCGCCAGTCGGGCGGGCAGCGGCGTCAAAGCCCATCGCTTTTAAGTCGGCAACCAGAACACCGGCGGCATCAGAGCAATGTTGCTTGTAGGCAGGATCAGTGGAGATTGATGGTATGCGCAGCAATGTGAAAAGCCGCGCCATGCTGGCCTGAAAACCCTGCTCTGCGTTGGCCAAAACTTTATCGACGTTCATTTATGATCTCCATTGGCAATTTCATTGATCAGGCGTGCCCAGCTGCGCATGCCTTTGTGATAGCTTTCCACGTCATATTTCTCATTGGGGCTGTGGGCTGCATCGTCGACAAGGCCAAATCCGACCATCAGGCAATCGAGAGCTAAATGATCGCGGAAGCTTTGCACCGCTGGAATTGATGCGCCACACCCCATCAATACGGCGGGCTTGCCCCATTCAACTTCAAGGGCATGATTGGCGGCTTTGACCCAGAAGCTGTTTTCTGAAACGCTGATGCCGCTGCTATCGCCACCCTGCTCGATGAACTTAATTTTGCAGTTAGAGGGCAATTGCGCCTTCATATATTTGCGGAACGCGGCATGAATTTTTTTCGGGTTTTGGCCCTCAACCAATCGGAAAGTAAGCTTTGCAGTCGCGGTTGCAGGCAGAACAGTTTTGGCACCAGCACCCCGGTAGCCACCATAAATGCCGTTCACTTCTGCGGTTGGTCTGGCCCAGAGTTGTTCGAGCAATGTGTAGCCCTTTTCGCCCGATGGATGTTTCAGCCCAACAGCGCCTAAGAACTCATTTTTGTTAAACTTCAACTTCTGCCACTGTTTCTTGCGGGCGGCCGATACCGGTTTCACTCCATTATAAAATCCCGGAATAGTGATATGGCCATTTTTATCGTGCAAGCTAGCCAGCAATTTCGCCAACACCTTGATCGGGTTCACGGCTGGCCCGCCATAATACCCCGAATGCAAATCAATACGCGGGCCTTGAATTTGTATTTCTTCGGCAATGCAGCCGCGCAGCGATGTGGTGATGGCGGGGGTTTTAGTGTCCCACATTCCGGTGTCGCAGATGAATACGATATCGGCTTTAAACAACTCAGGGTTCTTAGCCAGAAAACGATCAAGGTGGCTGGTGTCGCCCTCCTCATCTCCTTCCAATAGAACCGTGAGGTTGAACGGCAGTTCGCCGTTGACTTCAATCCACGCCTTGCTGGCTTCCAAGAACGTTAAGAGTTGGCCCTTATCGTCGGCGGCACCGCGGGCAAAGATTGCATCTTGTCCACGCTGGCCCTTGCGCTGTTCTGGCTCAAAGGGCGGGTTGGTCCATAGGTCGAAAGGTTCTGCAGGCTGCACATCATAATGACCATAAAACAGAATATGCGGCTTGCCAGCCACCTGGTTGGATTTTCCAATCACAACAGGATGGCCAGTGGTTTCATGTTGACTGGTTTTAAGGCCAAGACTTTGGAGATAGGTTTCAAGCCAACTCGCAGTCCTAGCGCACTCGGCACCATAAGCCGGATCCGTGCCCACGCTGGCAAAGCGCAGAAGCTCGAACAAAGTGTCACAACTCCGCTTGAAATCAGCGTCAATCAGGTTCAGGACGGGTTGAAGTTCTTGCATGAGATTAGCGAATCCATCAGTGTTCTGACTAGTCTAGCTCAGCCAAGGGCGAAACACCAAAATGGCCTAATATGACAACAGAAACGCCAGCACCTGCAGCGGCCCACGGCTTTGTTTTAGCCCGTGACAGTTTGCTTGCGCATGCGCCTTCTTCAAGGCTCCGGCGGTTTCGGCGCAAGGGCTATCAACGTTATCGGTTGATGGTATCCAATATCGATCTTTCGCTGCTGTGGAAGCGGCGTTGGTTCATCATTACAATGATGGTCGGCTTCTCGATGATGTCGCTGCCACTGCCTTCGGGACTTACACACAATGGCCTCATCGTTCTCGCCATGTCGGTCATGGCCACCATGCTGTTTATCAGCGAAGCCGTTCCCCTGCCCACCGTGCCGCTTTTGATCATCGTCGGCGAAGTGATTTTGTTGGGTGTCGACCCCACAATAGTGGCGCAAAGTTTGATGACGGATTCTGTTCTCTTCATCATGGGCTCGCTTATGCTTGCAGTGGCCGTCGTGAAGCAACGATTAGATAAGCGCATCGCATGGTGGATCGTACGCATGACAGGCACCAACGTTTATTGGATCAGCTTTGGCATCACCACTGTGTGCGGCGTGTTGGCAGCATTTATTGGTGAGCATACTGTGGCAGCCATGATGCTGCCCGTGGGGGTTACATTGATCACGCTCACATCGAATGATCCAAAAAAGGTTCATAACCTTGCGGCTGTCATTTTATTTTCGATTTCATATGGCTGTTCGATTGCCGGTGTTGCCACGCCATCAGGCGGTGCGCGCAATGCGATTATGATCAGCTATTGGAAAGACTTTTTCTACAATCCTGCAGATCCGGCCACAAATCGCTATCTCATGGATTACGTGCATTGGGCAATTTATGCGTTTCCAATGTTCATTGCGCGGCTGCCAATTGTCGGGTTGCTTTTGATTTTCACATTCAAACCTGAGACTGTTGATATGTCGCGCGCCATCAGCCGCTTGCGCACTCAGGTTTCGATGCAGGGCCCGATGCGCGGATCGGAATGGATAACCATCCTGATTTTCTTAGTCACTATCATTTGCTGGGTTCTGTTTTCGGCACAATTGGGGCTGGGCGTGATTGCAATTGCGGGAACGGCGGCGTTCCTGATTTTCGGGTTGGTGCGCTGGGAAGATATTAATGCTGGCGTGAACTGGGGTGTGGTTTTGCTTTATGCAGCGGCCATTTCACTCGGCGTGGAAATGAAAGCCACAGGCGCTGCTGAATGGGTGGCGGCAAGTGTCATCCAAGGCATGACAGCCATCGGTGCTGGCAGTGATTTCGGCTTTAATGTTGCCATCTCGTTTTTGACGATTGGTGTTTCTAATACCATGACAGCGGGTGCTGCCGTTGCGGTTTTGGCACCTATCGTTTTGAAGACAGCCGTCGCAGCTGGGGAAGATCCACTGCGCGCCGGGTTCCTCACCGCCATTTCCTCAGCCTTTGGCTATCTCACACCAGCGGCACAACCGGCCTTCACGATTATTTATGCATCGGGCTATCTCAAAGGATCGGATTTCTTTAAGATCGGCATCCGCATGATGATCATTTCAATTGTCGTTTTGTTGTTGACCGCCACATTCTATTGGCCGCTATTGCCCCATTAAACACGCGGAGAGTTATGGCTTTAAATTTGTTCAAACGCACTCAACTATCAGACCGCCAAGAAGCCGCGGTTCAAAAAACCTTGTCGCATTTGCGCGCACAACGGCGAAATCGCTTTCGCATTCTGGCTTGCATTGATGGCAGCGACGAGTCTTTCGTAACAGTGCGTGCCGCTGCGGCATTAGCGGTGACTGATGATAGCGACATTATCGTTCTTTACGTGCGCCCTATTGATCAGGGGCTTCATTCAGGTGGGTTGCAAGTACGGCTGGCGCGGCAGAATATGATGGATGCGGGGTTTGAGCTGCCCGGTGTTTCATACTTAAAGCGCGCGCTTGTAGTTTTGAAAGAGGCTGGGGTTGATGCCGAAAGCTGGCCACGCGAAATTGAACATCAAGACGCGTGGGGCGATCCGGCTGGAGACAACAAAGCCGAATATCGCAGCCCCCAAGGGCGCAGTGTTGTTTTGAAATTGAAAACAGCACCTGATGTGGCGGTGGGCATTCTCGATCAATATGAACTCGGGCCCTATAATCTGATGATCTTGGGCGAGCCTTCGCGCTGGCGCAGCGAGTTCAAGGCATTCTTTGATGCAGGCATCGTGCAGACTGTCACAACCATGGCCCCCTGTTCAGTTTTGGTGGCAAGGCCATCACGCGAGCGCAAAGGGTTTTTTATCTGCACTGACGGCACATCACGCTCGATGCAAGCGGTACGACGCTCTGCCGTGCTTGCGCATATCATGAAAGAACCGATCACGCTTTATACTGTTGCCAAGGATGAAGCATCCAGGCCAGCAGCAGAAGAAGCAGTAGCTACTGCAAAAGCACTATTAAAGGCCATGAAGATCCCTGTTCTCAATACAAAGATCGGAATTGGAAACACTTCACAAGAAATCGTCGAGGCCGGTTCAAACTATAATGTCATCGTTGTGTCAGACGAAGGCCGCAGTCGTGTGCAGCGCCTTATCAAAGGCTCAATTGCCTCTGATGTTGTGCGCAATGCAAGAACAAGTGTTTTGGATGTGCGGTGATGAGCGAAGGTTATAATTAATTAATTTTCCCGCCATACCGCAGCAATAGTGTGGTGCTTGAATGTTTGAACCAATTGCAAAGGTTCAAGACGAATGGCAAATGCGATAGATACACATGAGTTGTCCCTCAGCTATGGGAATCAAGTTGCCCTTAAGGCGCTGAATCTGCAAGTTGCTGAGGGCGAGATTTTTGGTTTTTTGGGGCACAATGGTGCGGGCAAAACCACCACAATAAACATCCTAACAACGCTTCTCGCTCCAACCAGTGGCAGCGCATTGGTGTGTGGCCATGATGTTGAAAATAAAAGCATGATGGTTCGCCAAATGATTGGCTATGTGCCTGAGAATGTTAGACTCTATGAAAGCCTTTCGTCTTTCGACAATCTAATGTTTTTTGCGAAGCTTTCTGGTGTTGCGCAGCCTGTTGCTCGTATTTCTGAAATACTCAATTTTCTCGAATGCTCTGAACTTGCGCCACGTTTGGTTGGAACGCTCTCTAAAGGGCTACGGCAACGCATTGGTTTAGCGCAAGCCATTCTCCACCGCCCGCAAGTTTTGTTTTTGGATGAACCAACATCGGGTCTTGATCCGCTCGGCATCAAGACCCTGCGGGATTTAATTGTGCGATTGAACCGTGAGTTTGGAACAACCATATTTATGAATACGCATTTGATTAGCGAAGTCGCCAAGACATGCACTTCGATTGCAGTCCTCAATCAAGGCAGACTGGTTTATCAAGATACAATCGGTGCGGTGATGAAACGCTTTGGCGACGATGCAGCTTTGGAAAGTCTCTATCTTTCGCTTGTTCCGTCAGAGGCTGCATAACATGAACGGGCTAAGTACAGCAACCCTGATAGCCACAGCAACTTTGCGCAACAGCTTCAGGGACAATACTGTTTTACTATTGACTGCGATTTTTTTGGCGATGGTTTTGCTTTCAGCTTGGCTTGGTTGGTCAGCAACGCAAACCATTAACGCAATCTATGCAGCAGCCACACAAACCTTGGCAGCCAAGGGCATTAGTATTCCGCCCAACCCTGTGAGCGAAGGTTCGGCGCTTTCATTGCTGCGCAATATGTCAATCTACATTGCGTTATTGGGAAGTTTGGCGGCGTTAGTTTTTGGGCACTTGTCGATCGCGGCTGACCGGAAGGCGGGCATTATTCCACTCATTGCAACGCGGCCTTTGTCGCGCAACACAATCGCTGCAGGAAAGATCGGTGCGATTGTTTGCGCAATCTTTGGTCTGACGGTCTTTGCGGCAATCGTGAATGTGTTGACTTTGCTCATTTTACCCGGCCTCACATTGGCGGCCGATACATGGATCAGGCTGATCGGCTTTTACGGCGCTTCGATGCTTTACATGCTGGCCTTTGCCTTGCTGGCGGGTATCTGCGCATTGAGGTTTCAAACAGAATCGATGGCTTTGCTGGTGCCGGTTGCCATCTGGTTGGTCTTAACATTTGTGTTGCCACAGGTCACGGCAAACATCAGCCCTATGGCAGCTTTGAACCCACTCAGTGCAACTGCGGCATTGCCGAGCGGATCATTCTTTGCAGCGACTGATACATTTCTTGGGCCGCTTTCGCTGGCCGAAGCTTATCGATCACTATCGGCAGAATTGTTGCAACTCTCACCTGACAACCTGCCAAGACGCGGCATCTCGGCGTCCCTTGCAACCATGATTATTGCCAATGTTGTGCTTGTTATTGGTTTGGTTTTTTCGATGCGCCGTTTTGATGTTAGTCGGAGTGACTTTAATGATTGATCGTCCAAATCAAATCCGCACTTTAGCCGAAAAGGAAATCCGAGATGCGGTTCGAAGTGGTATTACTGTGTTTGTTGCAGGCTTTTTGCTTTTGGCATCAATCATCGCACTGGGGGTTTCGGCAATTGCGCTTCATGCCGATGTAGTAACTTATGAGGAGGCTAAGGCTCTCCTGCTTTCCTTGGGAAAGTCTATAGATGCCTTAGTTGCGCCAACTTATTTTCCGCTGCGATTGATGCGCGGTTTTATTGAGCAAATTGAAATTGTGGGTGCTGTGCTAGGTATTGTGCTGGGCTACCGGGCTGCTGCCGTTGAGCGTGGGCGCAACACGTTAGCATTGGTGATGACACGGCCCATTAGTCAGGGTGTATTTCTTGCGGGCAAACTTGGTGGAAATGGCGTTCTGATCGCCATCAGTTTGGCTGTTGCCTTTATCTCAGGCTTGGTTGCAATCATTTTGATTGGTGGCGTGTCTTTTTCAGGCGAAGAATATTTGAAAGTGTTCATCTCCTATTTGGCTGCGGTTTTTTATACCATTAGTTTCTTCGTCCTAGGACTAGTGCTTGCGCTGCATGTGCGGCGGCTGCCCCATGCGCTGCTCTATGCTTTTGCAGTATGGCTGACTTTCGTTTTGGTGGCACCGCAGATTGGCGACACGCTAGACCCTGATAACCAAGTTTCAGGGGGCGTGTTCCGCAAGCTTCATATTGCCAAGCCGCAGGAGAAAGAAATCATGCTGTCTTTCTCGAGTTACGAGACCATTCGCAACGGCATTGAAGAAGCATCGCCCGCTAAACATTTTGAACGCCTCACATTTGCTCTGCTGGGCATCAAGGAAACTTATAATGGCTTGCCGATTTTACAAATCCTCAATGAACGTCTGCGCAATCCCATTTCGCTCATTATGATTTTTCTTTCGATGGTTGGGCTCCTGTTTGCTTGGCCAATAAACTTTAACCGCATCACAAAGGATTCCTAAAATGAACCGAAGTGTATTGTTTCTTACAGTTGCCGCAACGCTCCTACTGCCACACATCAGTATCGCTGCCGGCACCGATAGTGACGGCGATGGAATACCCGAAATCGCCGAACCTGTGCTTGGCACCGATCCGCTGAATGCTGATACGGATGGTGATGGTATTAATGATCTAAAGGATAAATCTCCCGTCGAAAGTG
>JAYWEV010000039.1:0-6971 GCA_043779145.1 Aestuariivirga sp.
AAGTTCCTGAACTGGAACTGGACCGGTTTCGGCAATTACGCCCAAATCCTGCGCGACCGGGAATTCTGGGCGGCACTGGGCAACACCGCGATCATCGGCAGCATTGCCCTGACGTTGCAAACCTGCATCGCCATGACTATCGCTTATTTCGCCTATCGCGACCCGTTGATCCGGGGCTGGCGGATTGTCTATCTGATGCCGATGCTGTTCATGCCCTCGGCTGTGGCGTTTATCTGGAAACTGGCGTTCAACGATGGCCGGGTGATTTCCGACATATTGATGCGGCTCGGTCTGACCGATGGCAATGTCGATTGGCTGGGGTCGATCTGGCTGGCCAGGCTGACTTTGATCGTGGCCGATGTCTGGCAATGGACGCCGTTTTTGTTCATCATCTTTGTCGCCGGTCTGCAGGGCCAGGATCAAGAGATTGAAGAGGCCGCCCGTCTGGACGGTGCGTCATGGCCCGCGATCTTCTGGAATATTTCCTTGCCGATGATGCGCCCGGTGATCGTTGTGGCGGTCACCCTGCGCGGCATCGACATCACCACGATGTTCACCAATGTCTATGTGATGACCCAAGGATCCCCCGGAGGGGCCACTGAAACGATGAGCTTTTTCATCTATCGGCAGGGATTCCGGATGTTCAATTTCGGTTACGCCAGTGCCGCCTCGGTATTGATGCTGGTGCTGACCGTTGTCATCGCGCAAACCATCGTCAAACGCGCCTTTCATTCGGGAAAAACATGATGGCCCCGACACTTAAATCCAAAACCCGGAAAACCCGGGGTGAAAGCCTGCTGCTGCGGTATTTTGTGCTGGGCACCTGGGCCCTGATCTGCCTGCTGCCGATCCTGTGGTTTGCCAGCATTGCGTTTCGCCCCCGGACCGAGGTGATCACGCCGCATCCGATCTATTGGCCGACGTTTTCGCTGGATGCCTGGCATCTGCTGATCAGTGACTGGCCGATCGCGCAATACCTGCGCAATTCGGTGCTGGCGGTGGGCGGGTCGGTGATCATCGACCTGATCCTTGCGATTCCTGCGGCCTTTGCGCTGGCCCGTTACGAATTTCGCGGGCGCGAAGATATCGGGTTTTATATCCTGTCGACCCGGATGATGGCCCCTGCGATTGTCGCTGTGCCGATCTTTTTTCTGTTCAAGACCATGGGTCTGCTGGATTCCGTCTGGGCGCTGATGCTGATCTATGCGGCGGTGAACCTGTCGCTGGTGACATGGATCATCCGCAGCTACATGCTGGATATCCCAAAGGAACTAGAGGATGCAGCCCGCACCGATGGCGCCGGTGATCTGACCATCCTGCGCGAGATTATCGTGCCGGCCTGCCTGCCGGGGATCATCACGGCGGCGGTGATTGCCGCGATCTTTGCGATCAACGAATTTCTGTTCACCCTGCTGATCGCCTCGACCTCCAGGGCCTATACCATGTCGGTGGCGCTGGCAAATTTCACCGGCGGGTCGGATGGGATCATTTATAATGCAATCGCCCTTGTATCGTTCATTGCCTTCGTGCCGATCCTGATCCTGGTGATCATGATCCAAAAGCATCTGTCGCGCGGTCTGACGATGGGGGCTGTGAAGGGATAAGCCATGGCATCAATCCAGTTGCACAATATCGTCAAGCGCTATGGCGGCTTTATCGGCGTCCAGCACATGACGCTGGATATCGCGGACGAGGAATTCCTCGTGCTGCTCGGCCCCTCGGGCTGCGGCAAGACCACGACCATGCGTATGATTGCCGGGTTGGAGATGAACACGGGCGGCAACATTGATATTGCCGGCCAACGTATGACAGACGTAGATGCGCGCGACCGCGATGTGGCCATGGTGTTTCAGAGTTACGCACTATATCCCAACATGTCGATCTACGAGAATATCCGGTTTCCGCTGCGCATGCGCGGTGTGCCCAAAGACCAGCAAGATGGCCTGGTGCGCAAAGCTGCTGAAATGGTGGAGCTGGGCGATTTGTTGGAGCGTAAACCGAAGGCCCTTTCAGGCGGCCAACGCCAACGCGCAGCATTAGCACGAGCGATCGTGCGCCAACCGCAAGTATTTTTGATGGACGAACCACTCTCCAATTTGGATGCCAAATTGCGCTTATCAATGCGCGCGCAGTTAAAGCACATTCAAAAGCGTTTACAGACCACAACGGTTTATGTGACGCATGATCAGATTGAAGCCATGACGTTGGCAGACCGCATTGCAATCATGAACAAAGGCAAAATTCAACAGCTCGGAACGCCCGACGAGATTTACAATAATCCAACTAATATGTTTGTCGCAGGATTTATCGGTTCAACGCCGATGAATTTGATTCAAGGTTCGATTGCCAAAGGCATATTCAATGGGCCAGGCGTCAAGGTTTCTGGCTTGAGCTATGCCGACAATGCAAAAGTGGTTTTAGGAATTCGGCCCGAAGATGTAACAATTGTTGCAAAAGCTAAAGCGCATCTTACGGCACCGCTTTATTCGCTAGAACCAACAGGTGATCAAACCTTGGCTGCTGTGAAAAACGGCGAGCAATTAATCGTGGCCCGCGCTGCACGTGATTACCGTGCGGCGATTGATACGCCTTTGTCACTGCAATTTGATATGGCGAGAATATTTATCTTCAATGGCGATTCTGGCGAGCGGATAGTAAAGCGCTGATCCCGCTTATCCACAATTTTATAACTACTTATCAATTACTTAGGAGTTTCATGTCCCTATGCATTCAAAACAGTGCAAATACACTCCAACGTTTCAATAATTCTGCTAATGGCTCAGGAAAATAAAATCTGAGCTGAGTGGAATAAGATCAATGCCAAAAACCAAAACGCCATCGCCTTCCGGAAGTGCAAAGCCAAGCCTACCTGCAGACATAGCCCTGATACGCGCCGACATACTTGCAAAACTAAATTATTCTGTCGGCAAAGATATAAGCGCGGCCAAAGATTATGACTGGTTAACAGCTACGATTTTAACTTTGCGCGACCAAATTATTGACCGCTGGATGGAGTCGACACGCGAGGCATATAAAGCGCAAGCCAAGCGGGTCTATTATTTGTCGCTCGAGTTTCTCATTGGTCGTTTGCTGCGCGATGCACTGAGCAACCTCGAACTGACATCAAGCTTTGAGCAAGCTTTAAAAAGTTTGGATGTAGATCTCGATCTAACAGAATTGCTTGAGCCCGATGCCGCGTTGGGCAATGGTGGGTTGGGCCGATTGGCCGCTTGTTTTATGGAAAGCATGGCAAGTTTGGGCATCCCTGCTTATGGCTATGGCATTCGTTATAAGCATGGTCTGTTTCGACAACTCATCAATAACGGCTGGCAGATTGAGGTTCCCGAAGATTGGTTGGAAAACGGAAATGCTTGGGAATTTCCGCGCCGCGAGTCGGCTTATGAAATAAGCTTCGGCGGAACTGTTGCTTCTGAAAAACGTGCTGATGGATCAACCAAAGCAGTTTGGCACCCTGGTGAAGTTATGATGGCAACGGCGTTCGACACGCCGATGGTGGGTTGGCGCGGAAAACGCGTTAATACTCTGAGACTGTGGTCGGCGCGCTCGCTTGATCCTATTCATTTAGAAGCGTTTAACACGGGCGATTTCACTTCCGCACTTTCAGGTAATAACCGCGCTGAAATTATCACGCGTGTGCTTTACCCGTCAGACTCCACACCCGCTGGCCAAGAGCTGCGCTTGCGCCAAGAATATTTTTTCACGTCAGCTTCACTTCAAGATGTAATTCGGCGTCATTTACAACAATATCCCGATGTCACGAACCTTGCGGAAAAAGCCGCCGTTCAGATTAATGACACACATCCAGCCATTGCTGTGGCCGAGCTTATGCGGTTGCTTTTGGATAATCATTCACTGCAATGGAGCAAAGCCTGGACAATCACCCAAGCTGTGATGGCCTACACCAATCACACCTTGCTGCCTGAAGCCTTAGAAAGCTGGCCCCTGCAATTATTTGAGCGCATGTTGCCGCGCCACCTGCAGATTATTTACGCCATTAACGATGAGCTGATTGTTCGCGCTAGAAATCTTTTAAACGCGTCAGATGAATTGATATCATCCGTTTCGCTGATTGACGAACATAATGACAAGCGCGTGCGGATGGGGCAATTGGCTTTCGTTGGTTCTCACAGCATAAATGGCGTTTCGGCTTTGCACACACAATTGATGAAACAAAGTGTGTTCAAAGATTTGAATCTGTTGTTTCCGGGCCGCATCAATAACAAGACCAATGGTATAACGCCGAGGCGCTGGCTGCACGGGGTCAATCCGAAACTTTCGACGCTGTTGGCCGCAGCAGCAGGCCAAGAATCGCTTGATGATGCCGAACTTATTTTGCGTGCTAAACCCAAATCAAAAGACGCTGAATTTGTCGAACGCTTTTCAGCAATCAAACTTGAAAATAAAATGGTGCTTGCGAAACTGATTTTCGACCGCGTGGATTTGAAAGTTGATCCACACGCAATGTTCGACGTGCAAGTGAAGCGCATTCATGAATACAAGCGCCAACTTCTCAACATTCTTGAAACAATTTCGCACTACCTCGCAATCAAGGCGCAACCCAATGGCAACTTTGCACCACGGGTCAAAATATTCGCGGGAAAAGCCGCAGCAAGTTATGCGCAGGCCAAGTTGATTATTAAGCTGGTTAATGACGTTGCAAATGTCGTAAACAACGACCCCGCAATCGGCGATAAGTTGAAAGTTGTTTTCATTCCAAACTACAATGTCAGTCTCGCGGAAATCATTGTGCCAGCGACTGATCTCTCAGAACAAATCTCCACAGCGGGCATGGAAGCTTCTGGCACGGGCAACATGAAATTCGGATTGAACGGCGCCCTGACGATTGGAACGCTCGACGGTGCCAATGTTGAAATGCGCGACCATGTCGGGCCTGAAAATATTTTCATTTTCGGATTGACCGCCGAGGAAGTGACAAAGCGGCGCACTGCGGGCGTAGACGGTCACGGCGTAATTGAATCGTCACCCCATTTGCGTGATGTCTTAAAGGCTTTGGGCCAGGGCGTATTTTCGAACGGCGACACGACGCTCTATCAACCCATCATCAATTCGATTTACAATGGCGACTGGTTCATGGTCGGTTCGGACTTTGACGATTATTCGCAAACGCAGAGCAAAGTCTCTGAATTGTGGTTGAATCAGGATGGCTGGACGTATCAGGCAATTCAGAATACAGTTCACATGGGATGGTTCTCCTCGGATCGCACAATCCGAGAATATGCCAAGGAAATTTGGAATGTGCCTGTGAGCTGAGGTATAAAATTACGATGGCCGAACCGAAATGGAAAACCAGCGGCCCCGAAATCGAAGCCATCGTAATAGGTAAACACACCGACCCATTTAAAATTCTAGGCCTGCACAGCAGCGGTAAAACCAAAATTGCGCGCGCATTCATACCGGGTGCTGAACACGTCATCGCCCAATCGCTTGACGGGAAAAACTTAGGCGAACTTGAGCGCCGTCATCCAGCAGGTTTTTTTGAAGGTTCAATCAAAGCCGAAAAACAACAGGTGTTGCAATTTGCTTGCAGCAACGCCGGCGGCAGTTGGATCGTTTCAGATCCTTATTCAATTGGCCCGGTTCTTGGTCCTCAAGATGATTATTTCATGGCCGAAGGCAATCACTTGCGGCTTTTCGACAAGCTGGGCGCACACCTCCTCAAAATGGACGGTGTGGAAGGCGTGCACTTTGCTGTGTGGGCACCAAATGCCGAGCGCGTTTCAGTCGTTGGCGATTTTAACAGCTGGGATGGCCGCCTGCATGTGATGCGCAAGCGATTGGAAGTGGGGGTGTGGGAAATTTTTATTCCCAATGTCCACGAAGGCCAAGCTTACAAATATGAATTGATCAGCGCCGGTGGCAAACTTCTTCCACTGAAATCTGATCCTCATGGATTTGCGGCAGACCTGCGCCCTAACACAGCCTCGCGCGTTGCTAGAACTGATAATTTCAAGTGGTCTGATGCCAATTATATCAAGGCCCGCGTGGCACCTGATAAGCGCCGCATTCCCATCAGCACATATGAAGTGCATTTAGGTTCATGGAGAAAGAAAGATGGTGATGGCTTTCTCAGCTATGACGAACTCGCCGATCAATTGCTGGGTTATGTCAAAGATATGGGCTTCACTCACATCGAACTCTTGCCCATCAGCGAACATCCTTACGACCCATCTTGGGGCTATCAGCCAACCGGCCTGTTTGCTCCCACATCCCGGTTTGGCGATCCTGAGGGCTTTGCAAGATTTGTCGACAAAGCCCACGCTGCAGGTATTGGTGTAATTTTAGACTGGGTGCCCGCCCATTTTCCAACAGATCAGCACGGGCTAGCGAAATTCGACGGCACATCGCTTTATGAACATGAAGACCCGCGCCAAGGTTTTCATCCCGATTGGAACACCGCGATTTATAATTTTGGTCGCAAAGAAGTGACCAGCTTTCTGCTCAACAATGCACTATTTTGGTTAGACCGTTACCACCTTGATGGCTTGCGCGTCGATGCGGTGGCCTCGATGCTTTATCTCGATTACTCACGCAAAGAAGGCGAGTGGATTCCAAACAAATTTGGCGGGCGCGAAAATCTTGAAGCCATCGCTTTCCTCCAGCGCATGAACCATGAAAGCTATGGCCAGCACCCAGGCATCATGACCATCGCAGAAGAATCGACAGCATTTCCCGGCGTTTCAAAACCAACCAACACAGGAGGGTTGGGTTTCGGTTTTAAGTGGAATATGGGTTTCATGCACGACACGTTGGAATATATGAAGCGTGAAGGCGTGCACCGCAAACACCATCACAATGAGATCACATTTGGCTTGCTCTATGCATTCACCGAAAATTTCGTCTTGCCCCTGTCGCATGATGAGGTTGTGCATGGCAAAGGCTCGCTGCTGACAAAAATGTCGGGCGATGATTGGCAGAAATTTGCAACGCTG
>JAYWEV010000040.1:0-18299 GCA_043779145.1 Aestuariivirga sp.
AAAAAATTTTATGTCGATGGCGTCGGGCGGGAAATAAGCATTGCCCTCAACCTCCATGCAATCATCACTGGCTGCGATAGTTTGACCGTTCCATCTGGCTGTCGTTTTGGGCATGGGCTTACTCCCAATCTTAAATATCCTACATTCTATCATCAATTTCGGGTCAACGAAATTGTGATCTAGGCCGCGTTTAACTTGAATGCATTTTGGGCCCCGTTGGTGTATGGTACATCCATAACAGTTGATAGGATTAAGCTTATGCCAACCCGCCGCAATATTATAACACTCGCCGCAGTCGGCATCGCCATGCCAACGGCATTTGCACGCGCTGCTGTTACCGAGTTTACAATGGAAGCCTTCAAAGCCGCGCAAAAGGCCGGAAAGCCGATCCTTGTCGATGTCTGGGCCTCATGGTGCCCCACATGCAAGGCACAAGGGCCGATTTTAAAAAGCTTGCTGGCTGACCCGAAGAACAAAGACATGGTGATGTTTCGTGTGAACTTCGATACGCAAACTGATGTTTTAAAAGCGTTTAATGTTCAATCACAAAGCACATTGATTGTGTTCAAAGGGACGAAGGAAACTGGCCGCTCAGTCGGCGATACTGAAGCAGGGTCAATCGGCGCTTTGCTCGCCACTGCAATCTAAACTCTACTCATGTTCCTCAATCTCGTCTTCGCCTTCGCGGCGGGAAGCCTGTCAATATTGTCGCCCTGCGTGCTGCCGCTGGTACCCGTCGTTCTGGGCACGGCGGCATCGAAGGGGCGGTATGGGCCGATACTTCTTGCGGCAGGATTGGTGTTGTCCTTCGTCGTGATCGGTATGTTTGTGAGTCTGGTTGGATTTTCAATTGGGCTTGATGGCAAATTCTTCCGTTTGATTTCAGCCGTGATGTTAATCGCCATCGGCTTGCTTTTAGCCGTCCCATTTTTACAACGCCAATTTGCGGTGGCTTCCGGCCCCGTCGGTAATTGGGTTGATCAGCGCTTCGGCGGCGGCGAAGCGGGCGGTCAATTCGGGATTGGATTATTACTTGGCACTGTGTGGAGCCCATGCGTCGGACCGACGTTGGGTGCCGCATCATTGCTGGCAGCACAAGGGCATAATCTAGCGCAAGTGGCTATCACCATGATCAGCTTCGGCCTTGGCGTTGCGGTTCCATTGGTGATCATCGGCATGATGTCGCGCGAGCTTCTGATGCGCTGGCGCGGGCGGATGTTATCGTCAGGCGGGGTGGTGAAATCAGTGCTGGGAGTGTTGTTTGTATTCACCGGAGTGATGATTATTTTAGGGCAAGACAAGTTTTTGGAAGCAGCGCTTGTTGAAGCGTCACCCGAATGGCTGACGACGCTGACAACGCGGTTTTAGAACAAAATATCATTTTAATAGAACCATACATAAACGTCATCCCCGCTAAGGCAGAAAACCAACTTTGCTGCATCTCGCCTTGTTGGATGTTGGATCCCCGCCTGCGCGGGAATGACGGGATAGGGTGAGATTGGTTCCACCTAAAATTTCTTCAGGAAATCACTTTACCCGATTTCAGTTTATCAAGCTCGGCGGAATCCAAATTAAGTACAGCGTTCAACACAGCCCCCGTACTATCTCCCAGGATGGGTGAAGGCGTTCCATATTCAATCGGTGTTTCGCTAAATACTATTGGATTTGCAACACCCGGCACCTGCACTCCGTCTTCACGGGTCATCCCAATCTGCATGCCACGCGCCAGCACTTGTTCATTAGCAAACATTTGGTCAATTGTGTTGATCGGGCCGCAGGGCACTGTTGCGGCTTCGAAGGCTCCGACCCATTCAGATGTTGTGCGTTTCTTCATCAGGGGTGCGAGCAGGGGCACAAGGGCGGTGCGATTTTCGACCCGGCCCCTATTGTTGTCATATGGTGCCGAAGCCAATTCTGGCGCGCCGATGATCTTGCAATATTCCGCATACTGACGATCATTACCCACAGCCATGATGATGTGACCATCGGCGGTTTCGAATGTTTGATAGGGTACGATGTTGGGATGTGCGTTGCCTAAGCGTTGTGGAACTTTGCCACCCACCAGATAATTCAGCGCTTGGTTGGCCAAGACTGACACTTGCGAATCCAAAAGTGAGATATCGATATATTGCCCTTGGCCTGTGCGCTCGCGGTGGAAGAGGGCTGCTTGGAGGCCGATGACAGCGTGAAGGCCAGCGAAGATGTCTGAGAACGCCACACCCATTTTCATTGGCTCACCGACTGGTTCGCCGGTGATTGACATGACGCCCGACATGCCTTGGATCATGAAATCATAACCAGCGCGATTTGCATAAGGCCCAGTCTGGCCAAAGCCTGTGATCGAGCAATAGATCAGTCGCGGATTTTCAGCTTTCAAGCTTTCATAATCGAGGCCATATTTTTTAAGGCCACCGACTTTGAAATTCTCAATCAAAATATCAGACTTGCTCGCCAAGGCTTTGATGAGACTCGCACCTTCGGGCTTGGCCATATCAATGCACACCGACTGCTTGCCGCGATTGGCGGATTGGAAATAGGCGGCATCTCCGGTTGAACCATCGGCGTTTTTAAGAAATGGTGGCCCCCAGCCGCGCGTGTCATCACCTTCGCCGGGTTTTTCGATTTTGATCACTTCCGCACCAAAATCAGCCAACATCTGCGTGGCCCATGGGCCAGCCAGAACGCGGGTGAGATCAAGAACGCGAATGCCTTTGAGAGGGCCGCTCATCGCTTCATGGCCATGGCAGAGACCAGGTTTTGACATTGGTATAAAATTTCATTGCCTCAGCCACACCTTCTTTAATGCCGTTGCCTGAATCCTTGATACCACCAAAGGGCGACATCTCAATCCGGTATCCCGGCACTTCCCAAATATTCACTGTGCCCACATTCAGGCCTTCGATATATTTTGTGATGCGGTTCAGATTATTGGTGCACACACCTGACGAAAGACCGAATGGCGTGGAGTTTGAAACGCGGATCACTTCATTGTCATCCGCCGATACGCGAATGATAGGGATGACTGGGCCGAAAGTTTCTTCATATACCAGTTCGGATTTTGGATCGACGAAATCAACTGTGATTGGTGGAAGAACTGCCCCCTTGCGCTCGGGGTGATAGAGAATTTCAGCGCCTTGCTCTGCCGCAGCCAACACACGCTTTTCAAACATTTCTGCTGAGCGTGCATTCACCACACAACCCAAATCCGTTTCTGGATTCATGGGGTCACCGAACTTCAGTTTCTTGGCCTTGGCCAGAACCATTTCGACAAAGCGATCAGCCACTTTTGGCTGAACCAAAATGCGCTTCACCGCTGTGCAACGCTGGCCAGAATTTTTGGTAGCACCCGCGACCGCCAATTCCGCTGCCTTATTGAGCTCATCATCATCGAGATCATCAAGAACAATCAGCGGATCATTACCGCCGAGTTCAAGTGCTGCGCGCGTGTAGCCAGCTTTAGAAGCAATTATTTTGCCAACACGCACACCACCTGTGAAGGTGATGATGTTGATGTCTTTATTCGTCACCATCTCATCGCCAATATCTTCCGGATTGCCAGTGACGATCTGGAACATTTCGGGCGGCAGGCCCGCTTCATAAAGAATATCAGCGAGCATGATGGCGGTCAGGGGAGTGAGTTCGGTTGGCTTGCACACCACACAATTGTTGGTAGCAATGGCAGGTGCAATTTTATGCGACACCATGTTGAGCGGATGATTGAAAGGTGTGATGGCGCTGATCACGCCAACGGGTTCGCGTTTGGTAAAAATCTTGCGAGACTTTCCTTGAGGCGTGAGATCGCACGAAAAAATCTGGCCATCATCATTGATCGCCAATTGGCCCGCCAGTGAAAACACATCATAGGCACGTCCGCATTCATAAGCAGAGTCTTTCATCGAAAGGCCAAGCTCTAATGTGATGATACGAGACAGCTCATCCTTCTTGGCGCGGATCAGCTCAGCGGTCCGAAACAAAATCTGCTGGCGCTCATAACGTGTGAGCTTTGGCTTGAATGCAGCAGCAATTGCAAAGGCCTGCGCAGCGTGGGCCGCAGTTCCTGCCGGCACTGTGCCGATGACTTCATTGGTGTAGGGATAACGCACTTCAACACGCTTTTCAGTATCAACTTTCTTGCCACCTATGCGCATGGTTTCATGGATGATTTTATGTTGCATGTTAAAGCCCTGAAACGTGGTTGCAGCCAATATAAAACGCATCAAAATTGCGCAAGTTATTCGGTAGATTATGTGCCTTGCGATTGATGATGATCGGCACTTCTTGCTCAGATAGTCCACCATGGGAACGCAGAGGCGCATCAAGGCCGGAAAGATCATGCTTGGATTCGGATGTTCCAATCACCTTGGTGAATGTGGGGCCACCTGAAAGCACAATCAAATCACCGGTGCGATCTGGCGGCAGACCGAATTTAGCGCAGCCTTCAGCCTTGGTATAAACCACATCGATGCCTTCAAGCTTCGAAATTACAGGCGTCACATCGTCTGGCGTAACACCCTGCAGATACACGGTGGCATAAGACCCTAGTGCTCCATGGTGCACAACGTAAGGATCAGTGATCGGCAAAATCACTTTGCTGGTGCCAACACCAAACGCACCATCCAAAACATCCTGCAGATAAATCACATCAGGCGATCCATCAGCCAAATGCTTATCCTTCATGCCATGATCAGCGATGATCACCACTGTGGCACCAAGTGCATCAAGCGAGCCCAAATAACCATCCATCATCTTGTAGAATGAATTGGCCCCAGCCGAACCCGGCGCATATTTATGCTGCACATAATCAGTGGTGGAAAGATACATTAAATCTGGCTTATCACGCGCCAGCAGTTTCACGCCCGCCGCAAATACAAATTCAGAAAGATCCGCCGAGTAAACCTCTGGCACGGGAAGGCCCACAAGCGAGCAGGGGTCAACAATGCCATTTTCTAACAATGTTACTTTATCTGCTTTTTCCGAAGAAAAACAAACAGCGCTGCCATCAAACACCAGCCCATGCCCGAGTAATAGGCGCAATTTATCCTTAGCCGTCACCACGCAAACTTTCGCACCCGCCTTTTGGAACGCAGAAAATATTGTGGGCGCACGCAGCCATTTCGGATCGTTCATCATCGTTTCAAGACCAGTCGCGGGATCGATGAGATAGTTGCCGCAAATACCATGAACAGAAGGTGGCTGGCCGGTGACGATCGACATATTGTTGGGGTTGGTGAAGGTTGGGATCACCGAAAGCCCGCGTTTGTACTCACCTTTGGCGATCATCGCCTTCAAATTCGGCATCAACCCCGCAGCCATGGCGATTTCCATATAGGTAGGCTCGCTGCCATCACAGCAAATCACCACCAAAGGTGCTTTGGGCCAATGGTAAATACGACCATTCACTTCAACTGTTTTACTCATATCGCAGCAGGGGCCATGTCTTTGACGTTCATCACACTCAACACTTCTTTTATCGCAACGACAACGCGTTGCATCACATCCTGATCAAGGTTTCCGATAGTGCCAATGCGGAAACTATCGCGTTTGGTCAGTTTGCCCGGATAAATCGCAAACCCGCGCTTTCGCAAAGCATCATAAAAGGTTTCGAACTTGAAATTATTATCGCGCGGGCAGAGGAATGTTTGAATAATAGGACCCGCTTCGTTGTCGTCGAGCAAGGGCCTTATGCCAATAGCCGCCAGCCCCTTGATCAAAGTATCTGCATTGCGTTGGTAACGAACTGCGCGCGCCGCCACACCGCCTTCGGCTTCAAGCTCACGTAGCGCTTGTCTGAAAGCAACCAATGCATGGGTAGGCGGCGTGAAGCGGAACTGGCCATTGGCCTCAAGGCCTTTCCATTGCTCATAAAGATCAAGCACCACCGAATGGCATTGCCCTTGCGAAGCCTCAAGTAATTCGCGCTTCACCAACACATAAGAAAAGCCCGGAATGCCTTCGATGCATTTGTTGGATGATGACACCAACACATCAATATCATCACGCACCATATCAATGTGAATGCCGCCGAAACTCGACATGGCATCCACCATAAAAACCTTGCCGCGCTGTTTTGCAGTCCGCGCCAAATCACCTAGCGGATTCACGATGCCAGAAGTTGTTTCGCAATGGATCAACCAGATATGGCTAATATTGCGATCTTCATTCAACTTGTCAGTGAAATGCGATGGCGAAAGCCGCGTCACATCGCTTTTGCTGACCAGAATATGGTTGCGCCCAATGCGTCCCAATATCTGCGCCGCGCGCTCGCCATAAGCACCGTTGGCCACAACCATCGTTTTAAACCGCTTTGAAGGCGCAAAACAACCGAGTGCTGCTTCAATGGCGAATGTTCCTGAGCCCTGCATGATAACGCATTCATATTTGTCATCACATCCAGCCAAACGCAAAAGCTCAGAACGGATTTCGCGCACAACTTGGCGAAATTCAGTATCGCGCGATCCCCAATCCGCCAGCAGCGCAAGCTTTACAGTTGGGGATGTGGTGAGAGGGCCAGGAGTGAGAAGATAGGGCATATCTACTTGGCCCTGCGGACCTTTGAAAGTATGGTGGGGTGTTGCCGTCATATGAATCTCCGAACAATTTAAACCATTAAAGCCGCTTGGTTTGGTCCAGTCAAATGCCCCATGCAAATTCGAAAAACACTGCTATAGTAAGCCGAGGCAACAATAGGGGATGCGCATGACAATTGGTTACATTATTCTTGGGCTAATTGTGGTCGTGGCAGGTTATCTAATCGCCGTCTATAATTCTCTCGTTTCAAACAAAAACATGGTGGCCGAGGGTTGGAGCGGTATTGACGTGCAACTGCGCCGCCGGGCTGACCTTGTTCCAAACTTAATCGAAACCGTAAAGGGCTATGCCGGACACGAAGATAAACTGTTTCGTGATATAGCAGAGCTGCGCGCCAAGAGCATCGCTGGTGGCAGCGTGGCCGATCAATCGGCGGTGGGCCAAGCGATGAGTGCAGCACTGGGCCGCGTGTTTGCAATTGCCGAGGCCTATCCAAATTTAAAAGCTGATGCAAATTTCCGCGACTTGCAAGATAAGCTGTCAGTCATTGAAGATGAAATTCAACTCTCACGTCGATATTATAATGGCACGGTGCGCAATTTTAACACCAAGATCGAAAGCTTTCCAAGCAACTTGATCGCTAATAATTTTCATTTCACCAAGGCGGAGTTCTTCGACATTGGTGATGTGGCAGCGCGCGAAGTGCCCAAGGTTGATTTCAAACAACGCTGATGAGAAACTTCATCGCCGCATGCCTGTGTCTTTTAAGCATAACGCTGGCAGCGCGTGCCAATGAGGAGATCATTAGATTTCACAGTGATGTGACGGTCAACACAGATGCGTCAATGGATGTGACCGAGGCGATAACAGTCACATCAGAAGGTACCCGCATCCGTCACGGAATCTTCCGCGATTTTCCAACACGCTATATTGATAAGCACGGCGTCGCGCAGACCGTCGACTTTAGCGTGCAAAGCGTGGCGCGGGATGGTCATGCTGAACCCTACAATGTTGAGTCAATTTCCGGCGGCAAACGCATTCGCGTTGGAGATAAAGCTACCTTCATCCAGAGCGGATCGCATGACTATGTCATCCGGTATCACACGGCCCGTCAACTAGGGTTCTACGAAAATTTCGATGAACTCTATTGGAACGTGACCGGCAATGGTTGGGATTTTGTAATTAAAGACGCCAGAATCGTTGTGCATCTGCCTCCGCAAGCCATCATTAAACAGAGCGCGGTTTATACTGGCGTACAGGGTTCACAGGCCAAAGACGCTATAGTGACAAATGCAACGGCCAACACTTTTGCAGCGGAGACCACTCACGTTTTGATGCCAAACGAAGGTTTGACGGTTGCAGTTGCTTGGCAAAAAGGTATTGTTGCGACACCATCGCAACTTCAAAAGCAAATGTGGTGGTTGCAAGACAATGCGGGCTTCGTCGGCCTTGGCCTAACACTGCTGACCGTGGCTGGATATTTCTTCAGTGCCTGGTGGCGCTTGGGCCGAGATCCCAAAGGCGGAGCGATCATCCCGCTGTTTCATCCACCAGAAGGATTTGAGCCAGCAGGCGTGCGCTATGTTTGGAAAAAGGCCTTCGATAATACAGCCTTGGCCTCAGCGTTCGTTGGGCTTGGCGTTAAGAAATATTTGAAAATCACAAATGCTGATGGCGACTACACGATCAAGAGATTAGCGGGGCAAGGCGCAGCGCTTACCGCATCTGAAGCTTCGCTCCACAATTTGATCCCCGAAATTCCGTTTGAGCTTGATCAGAGCAACCACATTAAGATTGCGTCACTCGTCAACAATCTCCAACGCAATCTTGAAAAAGCTTACAACGGCGTTTTGTTTAATAATAATTATGGCTGGTTCGCGATCGGTACGATCTTATCCATCGCAGGGTTGCTTATTTCGGCATTTTTAATGCCTGATCAGTTAGGGATCACGGGACTTTTCATCGGCGGTTTTTCAGCTGTCTTTTGGGGCACGGTGCTGTTTGCTGGAAGCATGGCGATGAGAGGCGTTGTCGGCTCTGGTGGTTTTTTCTCTAAATTGAAATCATTGGTCGGCCTTGTATTTTTAATTCCATTTATTGGCGCGGGACTAGCCTTTCCTGTTTCCTTTCTATCGCTTGAGTCTTTGTCACCCACGATGATTATGATCGCTGCAACCACAATGGTTATTGGCTTGCTAAATGTCTTGTTCTACTACTTAATGCCTGCACCCACAGTCGCTGGACGGCAGACATTAGACGCAATCGATGGCTTCAGACTTTATCTTTCAACCGCTGAAGAAAAGCGATTAGACGCATTGAACCCGCCCGAAAAAACACCCGAATTGTTTGAGCGCTATTTGCCTTACGCAATGGCGCTCGACTGCGAAAATGCTTGGAACAAAAAATTCGCTTCAGTTCTGGCCGCCGCTGCGGCGGCAGGAGCCGCCAGCGCATGGTATGGTTCTAGCAGTAATAACAGCGGATATAGTGGCATGGGCAGCAGCTTCGGCCATAGTCTGGCCTCCACCATTTCATCTTCTGCAACAGCACCAGGTTCATCTTCTGGTTCTGGCGGCGGTGGTTCGTCTGGCGGTGGCGGCGGCGGTGGAGGTGGAGGCGGTTGGTGAAAACCTAGCGCGTCTTGCCGAGATATAAATCAATTGCGCCATCGTCATGCATACTAAAAAAAGTCTTGCTAGCGATCGGTTCGCGCACTTTTCCGTCGGCCACAAATATAATTTCATCAGCGGCACGCAAAGCTTCTTCGGGTTGATGCGTCACCATCAAAACCGTCAGACCATGTTCGCGCCTTAAATCCGAAACCAGATCCAGCATGTCATGTCGAAGACCGGGGTCAAGCGCTGCGAAAGGTTCATCCAGCAATAATATTTTCCGTTTTCGCACCAACACCCTCGCCAAAGCAACGCGTTGGCGTTCGCCGCCCGAAATATTGCCGGGTTTTCGTTTGGCATATTGAGAAAGACCCACACGAGAAAGCGCTGCATCCACCTGCGCCATTTCTTCAGCACTCAATTTTAAGGATGGTGCAATGCCCAGTGCCACATTGTCCCAAACACTCAAATGCGCAAACACGTTATGATCCTGAAATATCATGCTGACGGGGCGGTTGGCGGGTGAAACATTATGCGTATTAGAACCGTCTAACCAAAGCTTGCCGCGCTCCAACTCTTCGAACCCCGCGATAATTGAAAGCAAAGTTGATTTACCAGCACCACTTGCCCCCAGCACTGCAACAAAAGTTTCAGACTTGACGTGAAGATCAATCGACAGAGTATATTTCTTCTTTTTGAAAACTGCATTCTCAACCAGGATCACTTTGATCTCCAAATTTTTGGGCTGCCCATGCACATACCAAACTCAAAATTGCCAAGAGCAAAGCAGTGCCAGCCGCATCATTTCCCTTGTAATGTCCCATCTGAATTTGAATCAGCGATGGCAGTGTTACAATGCCTTGATTGCCCAGCAGTGTGATCGCAGTCAGATCACCAATCGAAAGAATAAACGCCAACAAAAACGCTTGCGCCAATGGCCGCGCCATCAATGGCAAATCAATATTCCGCAGCTTTTGCCACCCACTCAAAGCCAACTGCGCGCAAAGCCTGTCATGCTTTTTTCGGTTGCGTTCGAATGCCGGTGCCAAAATCGAAACCACAAAGGGCAGGGCCATTAACGCGTTGAGCGCGATGATTGTAGAAACCACAACCCATGTGCTGTCGCTGAAAACTTGCAACATAATAAACCATCCCGTCGCCATGACAGCGGGTGGAACGATCAACGCTGAGAGCGCCAGCCCTTGCGAAATCCAATCCGACTGTTGTGCAATATTCCAAGCCAGTATCAATGCAATCACTGCAGAAACCAATCCGATACCCAAACTAAAAGCAGTGGCATTTAAAACTTGCGGCGTGATTTGCAATTGCGTCAATCCACTTAAAACCAATGCAAGCAATGGTGGCAGAACCACCAACGCGCCTAACGCGATCAACACATAGTCAACAGTGCGGCCAGCAAAATTTTGCCCATCATAACGCCGCTGAAACAGTTGGGTTCCAGCATGCGTCACATGTCGCAACATAACTTGACCACACAAGCCTACGAGAACCAGACACAAAGCAATTTGAATAATTGCCAATGTTAACGCGCGGCCAATATCAAAATCTAACCGCAAGGATTGATAGATTGCCACTTCGAGCGTGGTGGCCGCAGGCCCACCCAGTGTCAGCACAATCACAAAACTTGCAGCACACAGAAGAAAAATCAAAGCACTCACGCGCGGAACAACATTCCGAAACACCGGCCATTCAACATGCCTGAACAGTTCAGTATCATTAAAAGAAAGCTGCGCCGACAATCTGAAATTTTCAGCCGCAATGTGTTCGCTGGCCTCATAGAAAAGCCGAACGGCGAGCGGCAGGTTAAAGAACACATGCGCCAGCAATATCCCGCCCAGCCCATAAAGCTCTATCAACCCGCCAAGCAGATGTTTATTGCCGTAAATCGAAGTCAAAGCCAACACCACCACGATGGCAGGCAGAGCCGTTGGCACCGCAAATAACCTCAGCAACCAAGCATGCCCCGGAAAATCCTGGCGCGCCAAAGCCCGCGCAATGAATAGGCCGGGCACAACAGATAGAACCGTTGATAAGAACGCTTGCTCAAGCGTGAAAACCAGAACATCCCAAACGCCAACATCAAGCCGAAACGCACTCAGCCCGCCCCTCGAAATGGCAAACCAAAGCAGCGGCACAAGTCCCAGAACAACGCTGCCCAGAACCACAGCCTGAGCAGCAAAATGTTGATGCGTCCGTTCAGCCACTAACGGCTTTGAACCATTCATTGATCCAGTCACGACGATGGGCATTCACCTCCTGTGGTGAATAGAGCAAGGTCTTCGCAGGCTTCACCAGTTTATCAAATTCCGCAGGCAAAGGTGCCGTTGTGGCACTGGCTGGCATCATCCAGTTAGTGGTTGGGATGTTATCCTGAAAACCCGGCGTTAAAATAAAATCCATAAACTTCTGTGCTAAAGCCTTATGCGGCGAAGCCTCAATCAAACCCGCCACTTCAATCTGCAAATAATGCCCTTCAGCAAAATTGGCAGCCTGATATTTATCCGTCTTCTCTTCGATCATGTGATAGGCAGGTGATGTGACATAAGAAAACACCATGGAAACTTCACCCTTGGTGAATAATGCATAAGCCTCGTTCCAACCCGGCGCCGTAATCAGAACCCGCTTATTCAAAATTTTCCATTTTACCGCTGCCTGATCGCCATAGACAGTTTTCATCCAAAGTAAAAAGCCGAGGCCCGGTGTGGATGAACGCGGGTCTTCCAATGCAATTTTCTGCGTTGGATCGCCGTTCACCAATTCGTCCAAACTCTTTGGCGGGTTTTTCACCTGCTCAGTGTTATAAACAAATGCGAAGTGGCCATAGTCATAGGGCAGAAACTCGGTGTCCGTCCAACCGCCCGGCACCTTGGCCCGTGAAACATCAACGCCATGTTTGCCAAACAATCCAAGGTCATGCGCTTCGGCGGTAAGGTTGGTATCAAGCCCTAACACGACATCCGCCTTGGTTCCCTTGCCCTCAAGCTTCAACCGATTGAGAACTGCAACACCGTCCCCCAGTGAAACCCACTTCACTTCGCAATCGCAACTCTCTTCAAATTTTGCTTTGATCTTAGCCCCCGGGCCATAATCGCCCACGAAGCTTTCATAAGTATAGACGGTCAAAACATCTTTGGCCTGCGCTACCGCGCCAAGAGCTAACAACATGGTGGCAGTTAATAGTATCTTCTTCATCATTCCTCCAAAAGCCAGAAATGCATGAGAGGGGGCCGTCATAGATGAAAGCCCGCTCACAATCCCTCCGCTGGCATAATCCAGATCAGGTTCAGCGGGTTTAGGCGGCAAAGCCAGTCTCAGCCAAAATGGCACCCCGTTGAGAGCAGACTTGGTCATATTCTAGAACAGGTGCGCTTGCAACAGGCTTCTGCTACAGGGGTGCCATGTCCAATTTCGCTATCCTACTTGGAGGCAACGTTAAGCCCACGAAACGCCTGAAAAAGCAGCTTGAAGGCGCGCGCGTCATCGCCGCCGATAGCGGCATGCAACACGCCGATAGCTTAAGCCTCAAGCCTGAGCTTTGGGTAGGCGACTTTGATTCGGCCAGCCCTCATCTGCAAAAGAAACATAAAGATGTTCCCCGCCAAACCTACGACGTTGAAAAAGATGCAACCGATGGCGAAATTGCAATCGCCGAAGCATTACGCCGTGGGGCCACTTCACTCATATTGGTCGGCGGCTTTGGCGGACAGTTTGATCACACCTTAGCTCATGCTGGTTTTTTGCTAGCACTGACCAAACGCGGAATGAAGATTTTCATGAGCTCCGGCGACGAAGAGGCCCATGCACTGGTGGATGAAATTGCCATCGACGATTTAAGTTTCGGAACCAGGCTCAGTGTTGCACCTTTCTCTGATTTGCGGGGGCTCACGCTTTCGGGTGTAAAATGGCCGCTCACCAAGCGTGATGTGCCGCTGGGCTCAGCTCTCACGCTCTCAAACATTGTAACAGGCTCAGTTCGCATCAGTTTGCTATCAGGCTCAGCCCTCATTCTCACCTATCCAACTGAATTGGAATAATATGACAATCGTAAAAATAGATCGCCTCGGCTCAAAAGGCGACGGCATTGGCAGCGTTGGCGATGCAAATGTGTATGTGACCAAGGTATTGGCTGGCGAGACTGTCGAAGTCGTCCAAGGCAAACTCAAGCGCATTGTCGAGCCATCGTCTGAACGGATTGTGGCCTTCTGCAAATATTTTGATCACTGCGGCGGGTGCAAATTTCAACACTGGCAACACGCACCCTATGCCGAGTGGAAGCGCGGCCTCGTCGTTGACGCGTTGAAATCGAAAGGCATCGTCGCCCAAGTTGAACCATTGATTGACGCGCACGGGGCAGGCCGCAGGCGTGTGTCGCTCCATGTTCGCCAAATCGGTGGCGAATGGGTTGCAGGCTTCATGGAAGCCAAATCACATGACCTCGTAGCAATTGATGTTTGCCCGGTACTCGTTCCACAATTGGCAGATGCAACCGCACTGGCTGCAAGTTTCGGCCCATCACTCGGAAACTGCGATGTAATGATAACCGTTGCCGACAATGGTCTCGATGTGGCTGTTAAGGCAGAGCGCGAAGCTGCCAACAAACACATCGCTCAATTTCGCATGATCATGGAAAAATTTAAGATCATGCGCTTGGCACTCAATGATGAGGTGGTGGCCCAACTTACCACACCAACCATCGCCATTGGCCCCGCACATCTTCAATTGCCGGTCAATTCGTTCTTGCAAGCAACAGCAGCAGGCGAAGATGAACTTGTGCGCTTAGCCAAAACGCACCTGAGCAAAGCCAAGAAAATTCTCGACCTGTTTTGCGGTGTTGGGCCTTTCACATTCAGACTTGCAGAAATCGCAAAAGTTCACGGCATCGACTCCGATAAAAATGCCGTTGCGTCGCTTCTCCAAGCCACACGATTTGTCCAAGGCTTGAAACCCATCACTGTTCAGGCGCGTGATCTTTTCGATAATCCCTTAGTGGCTGAAGAATTGAATGAATTTGATTCAGTAATATTCGACCCACCGCGCGTTGGTGCTGAAGAGCAATGCAAACAATTGGCAAAATCAAAAGTCAAACGCATCGTGGCAATGGCTTGTGATGTTCAAAGCTTCGCGCGCGATGCTGCAATTTTGATCAAGGGTGGTTTTAAAATTGGCCAAGTAACGCCAGTTGATCAGTTTAAATATTCGGCGCATGTTGAGATTGTAGCCAGCTTCACGCGGCGATGATGGTATCTTTTTTAATCGGAAACCATATTGTAAAAGAAGCACCTAAGCCGAATTCTGAGCTTATTTCCAAACCGCCAAGGTGCATCTCTGCAACTTTTCGAACAGCGGCCAGTCCCAGCCCCGTACCAAAGCTCTTGGTGGTAAAAAGCGGTTCAGAGATTCTCGATAAAACCTCTGGCGCAATGCCGGGGCCATTGTCGCGAACAACAATTTCAACACCACGATCTGTCTTTAAGAGCGCGACACTTATTTCTGACTTGTGATCGATCCCCACTAAATGCGAACCAGATTTGCCGATCATCGCATCAGCCGCATTCGTGAGAAGATTAATCACACCACGCCTTAGTCTTTCAGTGTCAATCTCGGCGTTTAGGTGCTGTTCATGTAAATCACAGCGAACGGTAATGTGCTCGCTCAATTTCGCGGACTCTTCTGTCAATAGTTCGGTCAGCCAAACACTTATATCTTTTTCTTCTATGAGAAGCGGATGCGAACGTGAAAAGTCGAGCAGTTGAGAAATAATGTTATCGCAGCGCGATACGCCCAGTTCAATCCGGCTTAATTGCGCTTCAACATCCACGTCCGTGTCTTTCAACTTGCGCCGCAATAGAAAAGTTGTCGTGCGCACGCCCCCGAGAGGATTGCGCAGTTCATGGGCAACAGTCGCAACTAAATTGCCGAGCTGCGCCATTTTACCTTTTTGAACGATGTCCTCTTGCGCTTGCGTCAGCAGTTTTATTTTCTCCGCAAGATCACTGTTAAGCCGAGAAATATCACTGTTTAAAGTCTGAAACATTTCTGAACTCTGCTGGGCTTCCGCCTCGGCTTTGGCTGAAAGATCGCGTTCGTTTTTCATAACTTGATTAAGGCGCGTTGCCTGCAAAAGATTGAGCTGCGCCAGATACAAACTAATAGCCGCGGCAAGGGAAATGCCGGCAACGCTTAAGAATTCACGCCAACGTGTTAAATTAACGGATTTAACAATCTCGCTATTGTTGAAGCTGGTGTTTGGAAGTCCTGCCCAAACCATCCAAGGGTTGCGATTGTCGATAACAGAAATTGGGACTGACTCAGAATAGATAAGTGAAGGGTCTGGCCTGCCTTTCGCTGCAAACGGTTCGGAACTAACCAACCCACTGCTCGAGAAATTCCCATTGAGGTAACCGTTATTCGTATTCACCAGTGCTAAATTGCTGTTCGGCAAAAGATCCTTCAACCGATTGCTGAGTAATACTGCCGAAATTGAACCTTTCAAATTTCCGTTGGCACCGTAAAACGGAACTGAAAAAATAAGACCAGATCTATCTTTATCGAGACCTGTGTTTATGAACTGCGTGTTGTCGCATGTTATAATTTCACTACCGCTGATGAACGGTAAATCAAACGCAGTGACTTTATCAATCGTGCCATAATTGGTTTTAAGCCAAGCTAATTGCCCGACCAATTGTTGATACTCGAAAGACTCGATTTCGGGCGGCCCAGAAGGTGGTTTTTGTGAAATTTTTTCGGGCGCAATCAAACGCTCGAGCTTGGTCAAGCCGCTGCCGGCGTTCACGATCAGTTGGTCAAACATCAGAACAGGCGCTTCTGGCTTCAATGTTATGGGATCAATCCTTTCAGGATCAAGATCAACTGGAACAACATAGACTTCCGACACAGCAAGATTGACGGCCAAGTTATTATAGATTTGCTGGAGCGTAACCCGCGCTTCGTCCGTAAAGTTTGACCCGTGCTCGTCAAGATTCCGCACACCCGGCAAAAAAGAAAGGGTGCGCAAGTTTTCATATATTGATTTGAACTTACCCGAAATATTTTCTTCGCCCCGCATGGTATCTTTATGCGAAATATCAATAAAATGCTGGCGCGCCTGGATCATGTTTTCATTCCACCGCAGTTGCACAGCGCATGTAAAAACAAGTACAAGGGTTATAAGCGTAACCCAGATCATTGGAAATATTCTCGCCACTCCTGCTCCCCAGTAAGTTTAGCGAGTGGGTTTTAGGCGGTTATAGCTTTATAACTTGTTAACTAAGAATTGAGTTAAATTCTAAATGGTTGTGTTAGCTTGACTCTTTTGGGCCGCCGTGGTCGGTGAGCCGAATTGTTAACGATGGATTCTTCAAAAATGGCCACCGCATTTGTTTTTCCTGGACAAGGCAGCCAAGCGATTGGCATGGGCAAGGCTTTGAGCGATAATCACGCAGCCGCGCGGGCTGTGTTTGCGGAAGTAGACGACGCGATCGGCCAAAAACTGTCTGATCTGATATGGCACGGCCCGGAAACGGATTTGACCCTAACTGAAAATGCCCAGCCCGCATTAATGGCCGTCAGCATGGCAGCGCTTCGAGTTCTGGAAACAGAGCACGGTATACAGCTCGCCCTTACCGCAAAATTTGTTTCCGGACATTCGCTTGGTGAGTATTCGGCACTTGCTGCGGCTGGAACGTTCTCAATTGGAGATACAGCTCGCTTACTTAAAATTCGTGGCAAAGCCATGCAAGCTGCAACACCAGTTGGTGTAGGGGCCATGGCTGCTTTGCTGGGGTTGGATTTTGCCACAGCTTCACTCGTCGCTGCCGAAGCAGCCCAAGGTGAAGTGTGCCAAGCAGCGAATGATAATTCAGATGGTCAGGTGGTGGTCTCCGGTTCTAAAGCAGCAATAGATCGCGCCATCGAAATCGCTAAGGCAAAAGGTGCTAAACGTGCGATCCTATTGACAGTCTCTGCACCCTTCCATTGTGCTTTAATGCAGCCCGCAGCAGATGCGATGGCCAAAGCATTGAGCGAAGTCAAAATGCACGCACCATCAGCGCCCCTCGTGGCCAATGTGTTAGCCAGTCCGATCACGGACCCCGCCATCATCCGCCAAAAACTTGTAGAGCAAGTCACAGGCACCGTGCGTTGGCGTGAAAGCGTTGCCTATATGGCGGCTCACGGTGTTAAAGTATTTGTTGAAATAGGTGCTGGTAAAGTATTGACAGGACTAGCAAAAAAGAATGCCCCCGAAGCCTTAGCCATGGCTTGCGGCACACCTGAAGACATTGCTGCTGTGGCGGCACATATAAAGCAAGGATAAAGCTATGTTCAATCTCACTGGCAAAACTGCTTTGATCACCGGCGCCAGCGGCGGAATTGGAGCAGCGATCGCCAAATCCTTACACGCCGCAGGTGCCACCATCGCCATCTCCGGAACGCGTCAAGCCAAATTAGAAGAGCTGAAATCTCAAATCGGCGACAATGTTCACGTGCTGCTATGTAATTTGTCGAACCCCGAGGATGTCGAAAAACTTATCCCCGCTGCCGAAGCAGCCATGGGCGGCCTCGACATCTTGATCAACAATGCGGGCATAACCAAAGATGGTCTCGCCATGCGCATGAAAGACGAAGATTGGCAAAGTGTCATTGATGTGAACCTCACCTCAAACTTTCGGCTCTGCCGCGCGGCCATGCGTGGCATGATGAAAAAGCGCTGGGGCAGGATCATCAACATCACATCGATTGTGGGCGTCACGGGCAACCCCGGCCAAGTGAACTATGTGGCCTCTAAAGCCGGCATTATCGGCATGACTAAATCCATCGCCCAAGAGCTGGCCGCCCGCAACGTGACGGCCAATTGTGTAGCCCCGGGCTTCATCGCAACGCCGATGACAAATGTGCTGAACGACAAGCAAAAGGAAGCAATCCTTGGCCGCATCCCCGCTGGCCGCATGGGCGGGCCAGATGATATCGCTGCCGCCGTCTTATATTTGGCATCGGAAGAAGCAGGTTACGTCACCGGCCAAACCCTGCATGTCAATGGCGGAATGGCGATGATTTAAACATTTTGCTAAAGGCAAAATGACATTTTTTACCAAAAAAAACAATTTTCAAGGGTGCAGATTTTGCCTCTTTTGACGGCAA
>JAYWEV010000041.1:0-2603 GCA_043779145.1 Aestuariivirga sp.
AATGACGAATGTAACACGACGCACCGCCCTCGGATTGGGGCTTTCTGCGGCATTGATGGTTGGAACGACTGGCAGATCTTATGCTGCTGATCCAATCAAGATTGGGTTTCCGGCCAATTTGACGGGCAATGCAGCCTCGCTCGATGCCCCTATGTTGAATGGTGGCAAATTAGCTGCGGCTGAAATCAACGCCGCGGGTGGTGTGCTGGGGCGACCGATTGAACTTGTAGTATATGATACCAAGAGTGATGCCACAGTTATTTCAACAGTTGGTAGCCAGCTCATCGATAGTGACAAGGTTGTCGGCATGGTTGCCTATTCTGATTCAGACTCAGTTCTGGCGCTAGGCCCGCAAATTCAGAAAGCAAAAATTCCGTTGATCACGCCCGGCGCGACATCACCAAAATTGCCAAGTCAACTTGGCGATGAAGTCTTCCTGGCTTGCTTTGGAGATAATGTACAAGCGGCAGTTGGTGCTGAGTTTGCGCTCAACAAATTAAATGCCAAGACTGGCTATTTGCTCACTGACATTGGTACTGAATACACAACATTGCTGTCTGACTATTTTGTAAAAACCTATGAGCACGGCGGCGGCAAGCTCTTGGGTAAAGATAGCTACAAGACGGGTGATAAAACTTTCACAGCGCAAATTGCCAAGATCAAGGCTTTGCCAGAAGCCCCAGGATTTATTTATGCCGCATCTCTGGTTGATGAAGTAACCCTCATCCTGAAACAGCTTCGTCAAGCTGGTATCAATGTGCCTGTTGTGGGCGGTGATGGCTATGACTCGCCGCTGCTTCTGCAAGTGGGTGGCAAGGCTGCTGAAAATACCTACTTCACCACGCATTCCTACATTGGTGAAGGTGCAACACCAAAGGTGCAGGCATTCATGACAGCATATAAAGCCGCCAACAAGGTGGATCCAGAAAATGCATTTGCGGCCCTTGGCTATGACGCTGTCAAACTGATGGCTGATGCAATCAAACGCGCAGGTGCTGTCGATTCAGCGAAGATCCGTGATGCCATTGCAGCGACTTCCGGTTTTGACGGAGTGACTGGTACAATTACTTACCGTCCGGGCATTGCTGTTCCGGATAAATCGGTGTCGGTCATTGGCGTTAAAGATGGTAAGCTGATGCTGGCCAGTGAAGCAGCACCAACCTTTATACCGGAACCATAATATCGTGGCTGACACTTCACTTTGGCAAACCTATCGCGCCAGCCTTGCTGGCGCGATTTACACAGACCTCACACACCCGTTCCATCCCGGTCAACCGCATTTTCCATCCTTTCCGGATGAAGAGCGGAAGTTGTTTTTCGATTTTGACAAGGGCGACGGATTCCAAGTCCACCATTATGGTTTCGTCGGACAGTGGGGAACCCATGTCGATCCGCCCGTGCATTTCATCAAAGGTGGTCGAACACTTGACCAAATTCCAGTTGAGCAAATGCTTTTGCCTCTTGTGGTCCTTGATATCAGTGCGCGGGTTGCAGCCGATGCTGATGCTACGCCAACACTTGACGACGTTACGGCCTGGGAAAAGCGCAATGGACGCATCCCCGAAAAATCATTCGTGGCCTTGCGCACGGATTGGTCAAAGCGCTGGCCGGATGATACGCGCTTCTACAATCGGGGTAACGACAATGTGTCTCACTGCCCCGGCTGGACCAAGCCTGTTCTGACAGAACTTTTTGAAAAGCGCGACATAACAGCAGTGGGCCACGAGCAAATTGACACCGATCCTGGCATTGCGACGTCCGCAGGGGATTACAGCCTCGAACATTACGTGCTCTCGCTAGATCGTTGGCAGATTGAAGTCATGGCCAATCTTGATCAAGTTCCCGAAGCAGGCGCATTGATCATGGTGAGTTGGCCCAAAGCCAAAGGTGGCTCAGGTTTTCCAGCACGGGCAGTTGCAATTCACAGATAATTTTGTGACGGCACGATTGTTCAGCACATGGCCGACTTCGTTGCAAAAGTCTTTTTGCACAAGTGAACGTAAATTTTAAGGACCATTGTGAATAAACACCGAATTAGGACCCTCCGTCAGCTTTCTCATAAACGTCTGGTTTCAAATAGGAAGTGATGATCTAAGTGCGGTCTCTATCGGCGCCGGTCATGACCCTGTCGAAACAACTGGTTCTCCAATAAATTCATGCCATTAACTAAAATTATTGCGGGGTCAAACTTCGGTGCCTATTCACAGTTCAGCGGTTTTTTTGAACTTTGGCATCTGCGGTTCGTTATCAATCATGACCTTGCCCCAAACTTTTATCCAGCTTTGAGTTCGCTCTGACGGTTAATTATGCCCTGTTGGGCTGGTTGTGCAATTGCATTAGGCACGTAGACATCAAGGTACGCAGCGTCCATGGCCTTTGCTTGCGCAGACGTTGCTTTTGCCTTAGCACAAAGTCGTCAACAGGTTCAGTTTGTGCAATTCTCTAACTGTCGAGTTACTCTATTGATGGGTTTTTGCTGTCAGAAATCGGAGTTTCCATCTGATTAGTTTTTATTCTCTGCCAATTCATCTGTGAGGTTGGAAATGTCGCTTGAAACTTTTCGTTACGCTGCGATCATGCTCGTTGCGGGCATTGGCATTCCG
>JAYWEV010000042.1:0-2599 GCA_043779145.1 Aestuariivirga sp.
TCATGCTCCCATTTTGGGCGCAAGCTGATCTTTGTCAATATCCCCCTCTCCCCCTTTGCCTTTTAATCGTCTAGATTGCCGTTCAAGATTCTTTTACATCAGCGGGATTGGGCATGGCGCAAGAGGCAATTGTTGTAGATAGACCCACAGTGCATTTGGTGCATATGTTAGTTTTCACACTTCTGGTGGTCATCATTGCCGCCGTTTTATTCCCTAACATTAAAAACGCCTTCATGGCCAATCCCGGCCTCAATGGTTTAATTGTAGCCACCCTGATTATCGGCGCGCTTTACGCTTACCGCATGGTATGGCGCTTATTTCCGGAAGTCAGTTGGTTAAATGACTTCAAAGTCGGACAAGGTGCCGAACAATCGCCACCGATTTTGCTCGCACCCATGTCCACGCTTCTGGGTGATGCCTCAGGCCGCACCGTGTTATCGCCACAGACAATGCGCTCATTGCTCGACTCGCTTGCATCACGTCTCGATGAATCGCGCGATCTCCTAAAATATTTAATCGGCCTACTGATTTTCTTAGGCTTGCTCGGAACATTCTGGGGTCTGCTAGCAACAGTAACATCCGTCGGCGATGCCATCCGCAATCTCGATGTGGGCTCCACCCAATCATCGGCCGTTTTTGAAGAGTTAAAATCAGGCCTGCAAAAACCACTCGCGGGCATGGGCCTTTCATTTTCATCATCGTTGTTTGGACTGGCGGGTTCTTTGGTGCTGGGCTTTCTTGACTTGAAAGCAGGCCAAGCTCAAAACCGTTTTTACCACAATCTTGAAGACTGGCTTTCAACCATCACTGATGTCCAAGCGGGCGACAACAGCGGCGGCATGAACCCTGCCTATTTGCGCGTTGATATGCAAAATTTGCAGAAATCAATTGAACGTCTTGGCACCAGCGTCGAACTACGCGGTGGAATAGGCCAACCGCCCGCTGTCGGCGATGATAACGCCACCGAACAACTGGCAGACGCCGTAGCAAACCTCGTTCAGCAGATGCGCGAAGAACAAAAAATGGTGCGCCAATGGATTCAAAGCCAACAAGTGCAACAAAGCGAAATCCAACGTCTGCTCATTCGCAGCAGCGGCAAGGGCTCATAACCAATGTCGCTGTCTCGCCGTCGCCGCGCAGAAGAAGCCCCCTATTGGCCGGGCTTTGTCGATGCGATGGCCCAGCTATTGCTGGTGATCACATTTCTGCTTTCAGTTTTCATGATCGCACAGTTCTTGTTGGCGCGGCAAATATCCGGCCAAGATTCCGCACTCGGACAATTGCGTTCGCAGATATCGGAGCTAACCCAACTGCTCGCTCTTGAAAAAGCAGGTAAGGCAGATTCCGATGCGCAGCTCTTGTCTTTGACCGATGATCTGAATGCCCAGAAGGCTAAGACTGCAGATTTATTGGCGGGACTGGCAGCCGAAAGCAATAAAGGAGCCAGCGCTGGTACCACCATCAGTGGACTGCAAACCTCGCTCGATTCCGAAAAGAAAATTTCGTCCGATGCTCTGGCAAAAGTTGAATTGCTCAATCAACAGATTGCTGCAATGCGCAGGCAGCTATCACAAATTTCAGCCTTGCTTGATGATTCCGAATCCCGCAACCGCACATCAGAAACCCAGATTGCAGATCTTGGTCGTCGTCTGAACACTGCTCTCGCCCAAAAAGTGCAAGAGCTTTCGAAATATCGCTCAGAATTTTTTGGCCGCCTTCGCCAAATTTTGTCGCAGCGTTCTGATATCTTGGTGGTCGGTGATCGCTTCGTATTCCAAGCCGAAGTCCTGTTTCCGAAGGGGAGTGCCGATTTGAATGACGCAGGTCAAGTTGAGATGGCAAAATTGGCCGATGCTGTAAAACAGCTCGAAAAAGAAATCCCCGCCGATCTACCATGGGTGCTACGCGTGGATGGTCACACAGATAACGACCCCATTTTAGTTGGAGCGAAGTATGCATCGAACTGGGAGCTATCTTCAAGCCGCGCCATTGCCGTCGTAAAATATATGGTATCACAAGGGGTTTCGGCCAATCACCTCGTGGCGGCTGGGTTTGGCGAGTTCCAACCTTTGGCGCCCGGCAGCACGGAAGAAGCTAAATCCGAAAACCGCCGCATCGAGCTTAAATTAACGGAACGCTAAACTGAAGTTTCGCCAGTTTTGAATAGAGCGGGCTCTTCTTCATCAACTGAGCATGCGTTCCTTGTCCAACAATCCTACCTTGTTCTAAAATGATAATGCGGTCAGCGTTTCGAACTGTGGCCAATCGGTGCGCAATCACCAGGGTGGTGCGCCCCTTGGTCAAACCTTCGAGTGCTTCCTGAATAAGCGCCTCGCTCTCAGCATCAAGTGCGCTTGTCGCTTCGTCGAGCAACAGCACCGGCGCATTGCGTAAAATAGCCCGCGCAATAGCAAGACGCTGGCGCTGGCCGCCTGATAGCGTAATTCCGCGCTCCCCGAGCATGGAATTATATTGGTCGGGCAACTTCTCGGCAAACTCTGAAACGCGTGCTGCGTGGGCAGCAGCCTTCACCTCTGCATCAGTCGCATCTGGACGACCTAAGCGAATATTGTCAGAAATCGTTCCCGAAAAAATGGTC
>JAYWEV010000043.1:0-6941 GCA_043779145.1 Aestuariivirga sp.
CCATAAATATCAAAATGAACATAGGCTTTCGCTTTTTCAACAAAGCGTTTCAAAAACAAAGCCGCTGTAATGGAACCCGCAAACCCGCCAACTCCTGCATTGTTCAAATCCGCAATCGGCGTTTCAATCATGCTGTAATATGGCTTCCAGAACGGCAACTGCCACAGCGGATCATTTTCTGCGGCGGCATGATTGGCCAAACCTGCTGCAACCTTTGCATCATCCGTATAAAATGGCGGCAAGTCTGGCCCGAGTGCTACACGTGCAGCGCCTGTCAATGTTGCCATATCAATCAAAAGCTCGGGCGCTTCTTCATCCGCCAAGGCCAACGCCTCGCACAAAATCAATCGGCCCTCAGCATCTGTGTTGCCAATCTCAACAGTCAAACCCTTGCGGGTTTTAAAAACATCGCCCGGTCTGAATGCTTCTCCTGCGATTGAATTTTCAACAGCCGGAATGAGCACACGCAACCGTAGCGGAAGTTTGGCTTGCATAATCATTCGGGCCAGCCCCAATACATTGGCAGCTCCCCCCATATCTTTCTTCATCAAGATCATGCCCGATGATGGTTTAATATCAAGCCCACCAGTATCAAAACAAACGCCTTTGCCGACCAGCGTCACCTTTGGCGCACTGGCTTTCCCCCACGAAAAATCAATCAACCGTGGTGCCCGCGTGCTGGCAGCACCCACCACATGAATGAGCGGAAATTCTTTTGCCAAAACTTTGCCGCGAACAACTTTGATCTGGGCTTTAAATTTCTTGGCCAGCTTTTGCGCCTCCGCCTCGAGCTCATCAGGCCCAAATAAATTTGCAGGCGTATTGATCATGTCGCGCACCCAAAAACTGGAATTGGCCGCTTCAATCACCGCTGAAAGGTCAACCTCAGCCGGGCACTCGAGTGTAACGGCGCGTACCTCCGCCTTGCGGAAAGGATCGTATCGATAAAGCTCCAAACACCAGCCAAGTGCCACAAGATGCGCTTTCGGTCCTAATCCCTGATACTGATAATGCCCCAAAGGCAGTTTGCCGGCTAAGCTTCCGAGTGAAAACGGGTCAGCATCAGCCGCCGGTGCACCAACCCAGATCTCTGATGTATCACCATGGTCATTGCAAATTGAAACAAAACTCAGCGCCGATGCATCAAAACCTTGGGCCTTCACCTGCGTTCTTATCCGCGGTGAAGCCGATTTAAGTTTTGCAGCAAACGAAGGCTTGTCCATAATTACCAAAAGCACTGTGGCAGCCTTGCTGGCGGGCAAAACAATTTGGGCGGCATCGCGCATGGATATTTCCTTGAGTTCAGACTGATTTGCTTATGGTTAATCGTTTATTGACGAAAAAGCATCATGCTCGACGCAAGACGCGTAAATTTAGTAGCAGGAATGTAGCATGCCCCTCAATTCAGCCATCAGCCAGATACGGATTATACCATCCGCTTTGGTGCTTGTTGCCGCATTGGGTTTAGGTGCCTGCCAAACTAAAAACGCGGCTCTCAACTCCGATCCAAAGGCAAGCGATCCAATAAGCACCGGCAGCCTCGGAACCTCATCTGCACTTTCACCCAAACAAGAGATCGGCTCGTTCAAGCGCACCCAGGAATTGGCCCAGCAATGGAACGCCAACCAAGGCAACGTGCCTTTGGGGCTTGAATATGCAGCAAATCTGCAAAAAATCGGCCAAGTCGATCAGCAAATCGAAGTTTTGAAATCAATATCAGTTGGCCACCCAAATGATGGGCCATTGCAATCTAAACTCGGCAAGCAGCTCTTAACAGCAGGCCGCTTTGGTGAGGCCACAGCAATGCTGGAGCGCGCAGCAGCACAGCCTGGTGTCGATTGGCAAACTCTTTCGGCCTTGGGTACGGCTTATGATCAGCAAGGCAGTTACGCACAAGCCCGCACCAAATATCAGCAAGCGCTTGCCTTAAAGCCAAATCAGCTTTCGGTCGAAAACAATATGGCGATGTCGTATGCACTAGAAGGCAAACTGCCGGATGCAGAAAAGCTGCTGCGCAGCGCCATGACGCAACCCGGTGTCGATGCCCAGCCGCGCGTGCGCCAAAACCTGGCCCTCGTTGTTGGCTTGCAAGGCCGTTTCGACGAAGCCCGCCAGATTGCCAGTGCCGAACTGCCGCCAGAACAGGTCGAAGCCAATCTCAATTACCTGCAGCAGATGCTGGCCCAGCCCAACACATGGCAACAACTTTCAAAACAAAATCAGGGCTAGATCAGTTTTAGGAATCCACCTTTTTAATTTTCTTAAACGCCTCTAATGCCCTGTCTCTTGCCACAGCGTGATCGACAATCCGCTTAGCATATGATTTTGGAGGCACAGCCATATCCCACGGATGGTGGATAAATTCAGCAGTCACGCCCTGAAGTTCCGGCACCCACTTTTTCACGTAAGCCCCGTCAGGGTCAAACTTCTCGCCCTGCAGCACAGGGTTGAAGATGCGGTAATAGGGCGAGGCATCAGCGCCACAACCCGCCACCCACTGCCATGAGGCAGAATTAGCGCCAATGTCGGCATCAACCAACGTATCCCAAAACCAGCGCTCACCCTCCTGCCACGGGATCAACAAATCTTTGATCAAAAACGAAGCCACAATCATCCGCACCCGGTTATGCATGATGCCCGTGTGCCAAAGCTCACGCATGCCAGCATCAACGATGGGATAGCCCGTCTGCCCCTTCTGCCAAAGCTTCAAGGCTTCCGGATTTTTCGCCCAAGGAAAATCGGCATATTCGGCCTTGAAAGGCTGATCAGGAAAATGCGGAAAGTGCTGCAACAGATGATAAGAAAACTCGCGCCATAGAACCTCCTTCAAAAACTTCTCACCGCTACGATCAAGCGCGCCCCCGGCCTTGGCTATAGCACTCCGCGTGGCATGCCAGATTTGGTAGGGAGAGATTTCGCCAAAGTGCAGATAAGCAGAAAGGCGTGATGTAAATGGTTTGTCAGGCCGGTCGCGGCCTTCAGCATAATCAGCCAAACCATCATCCAAAAATTGATACAACAGATTTTGGGCATTTTCTTCGCCGGGCTTCCAACTATCAGAAAGGCCACTCGACCAATCTGGTTTGACTGGCAGCAAGTTCCAATCAGCAAGTTTGTCACTTTTTTTGGTGGGATGAATTTCAAAATGAGGCACAGGTTTCAAAGTTCGTGGTTCGCCCGCCGCAAAGCAAGCACGCGCGTAAGGCGAGTAGACTCTATAAGGCTCGCCTGATCCGTTGCGTATGGATTCAGGTTCGTGCAACAAAAAACCGCCATGGCGATGACACGCTGCGCTTGCTTTATCGCAAACATCTTTAACGCGCTGTTCCAAAGCAGCAGACCATGGCGCATAGTCGCGCGTGAAATGCACGGCACTGGCATTTGTCTCTGCTATCAAACCGCCAAGCACCACATCCGCCCGCCCACGCCGAAAGACCAACGGAATCTTTGCATTTAAATTTTCAAGACTTTTATGCAACCACCAGCGCGAAGCCGCCCCCATTTTCCAAGTGTCTGGCGTTTCATCATCCAATACATATAAAGGAATAATTGATCCCTTGGCGGCCGCCGCACAAAGTGCAGAATGGTCGCTAATGCGCAGATCTTGTCGAAACCAGATGATTGAAGGGTTGGCCATAAAATCTCTTTTTGAACTATAAACGTATACGCAGCATGGCAAATTCAGATCAATCAATAATCGTCATTTTAGGCGACCAACTCTCGCAAAACACTTCGTCGCTGCGAGGCGCAGATAAGACCCGCGATATCATATTTATGGCTGAAGTGATGGCCGAAGCAACTTATGTACGCCACCATAAAAAGAAATTTGCTTTAGTATTTTCAGCCATGCGACACTTTGCTGAAGAGCTGCGCGCACTTGGCTGGCATGTCGCTGCACGCTGACGGTGGCATGTTGGCCTCAAAGCCTTATGCGGCCTCAGGCAATTACATCAACAAAATGTCGAACTATTGTAAAGGCTGCGCGTTTGATGTGCAGAAAAGAATCGGTGACGACGCGTGCCCGTTCAACGCGCTGTATTGGGATTTCATCGCAAGGCACAAAGACCGATTTTCGAAAAACCCACGCATGTCGCAGACCTGATTCAGTTTTAATAGATTCAGCGAAACAGATAAATCCGCAATTGAAAAACAAGCGGAGGGTTTTTTTAAATGGCCTTGTTAGCTCGGGCGCGTTTTGAGTTTGCGCTTGTCCAGAAGCTTGGTCAACCAATCCGGATCCATCTCTGGAACCGACGACAACAACAATTCCGTATAAGCCGGATAAGGAGGGTTCAAAACTTTCGATTTCAAACCCTGCTGAACAACTTTGCCCTTGTTCATCACCACAATCTCATCGGCAATCGCGCGCACCGTGGCGATGTCATGGGTGATGAACAGATAGGTCACATTGGTGTCGCGTTGCAATTTCATCAGCAACTGCAAAATTTCTTCTTGCACGATCTGGTCAAGCGCTGATGTCACCTCATCGCAAATGATCACATCAGGTTCCGCCGCCAAAGCACGGGCAATTGAAATCCGCTGCTTCTGCCCACCAGACATTTCCGATGGATAGCGATCAATATAGCTTTCATCGAGTTCAATTGATTCAAGTAGCTTCACAACGCGCTTGTCGTTGGCCGCACCTTTGAGGCCGAGATAAAACTCAAGCGGCCGACCAATAATATCGCGCACGGTTTGGCGTGGATTAAGGGCCGTATCCGCCGACTGATAAATCATCTGAATGCGCCGCAACGTATCGCGGTCGCGATCTTTCAGTTTGGTGGTGAGCACCTTGCCATTAAAAGAAATTGTGCCTTTGCTGATCGGCAGCAGGCCTGTGATTGCCCGCGCCAATGTCGATTTGCCGGAGCCAGATTCACCCACCACGGCCACTGTGCGGCCGCGTGGAACACTCACCGTCACATCATCCAAAACTTTAACCTGGTTGCTGTAACTGGCATCAACACCTTGGATCTGCAGCACTATATCTTCGCCCCGCGATTCCGGTTTAACCAGCTTGCGCACCGCCCAAAGGGACTTTGTGTAATCCTGAGTCGGTTCTTTCAGCATGGCGCGGGTTGAAGCTTCTTCAACCAGATTGCCATGACGTAATACCATAATCCGGTGCGCCATTTGCGCCACCACTGCCAGATCATGCGTAATATAAATAGCAGCAGTATTGAATTGCTCCACAATGTTGCGCATTGCCGCCAAAACTTCAACTTGGGTAGTGACATCCAGCGCTGTTGTCGGCTCATCGAAAATAATCAGGTCAGGTCGACACGACATCGCCATCGCTGTCATCGCACGTTGCAACTGGCCTCCGGAAACTTGATGGGGATAACGAGCACCAATTGTATTTGGATCAGGCAATTGCAGGCGGCCATAAAGGTCGCGCGCATCGGCTTCAGCCTTCTCGCGCCCCATCACACCATGATTAATGGCTGTCTCAACCGTCTGCTCAATAATCCGGTGCGCCGGGTTAAACCCAGCCGCCGCACTTTGCGCCACATAGGCAATGCGTGAACCCCAAAGGGCGCGCTTTTCGGCCGCAGACGCATTCACTAAATCAATGCCATCGAATAAAATCGTGCCACCACTAATCCGGCAGCCCGGACGCGCAAAGCCCATGCCCGCCAAACCAAGCGTGGATTTACCGGCACCCGATTCGCCAATCAGCCCCAACACTTCGCCGCGCTTCAGTGAAAGATCAATGCCCTTAATAATCGGGTGCCAAGCATCACCACTATAGCCCTCAATCTTGAGGCCCCTCATTTCCAAAAGGGCTTCGCCCTTAACGCGCTTGCCCTTACTTTTCATCACGAAGTCCACTTGTTTGATAAAGGAACCAATCAACGACGAAATTCACGGCGACCGTAAGCAAGGCAATAGCTCCAGCCGGAATCAGCGGTTGAATGCGGCCATAAGGGATCAAAGATTTGCTTTCTGCCACCATCGAGCCCCAATCTGCCGTCGGCGGTTGAATGCCAACGCCTAAGAATGAAAGGGCGGCAATGGTGAGGAACACAAAGCAGAAGCGCAAGCCGAACTCAGCAATCAGTGGCGGCAAAATATTGGGAACAACTTCGCGCAAAACAATCCAGCCCATGCCTTCACCACGAAGCTTGGCTGCCTCCACATAATCCATCACCACCACATTGAGAGCGGTGTTGCGCGCCAAACGAAACACACGAGTTGAATCAAGAAGCGCCAAAATGAAAATCAAGTTCAACGGATAATTGCCCATTAACTCTGGATAAGGATTGCTCTTGCCAAACACGGCCAGCAACATCAGCGCGAAAATCAAAACTGGAATTGACATCAGCGCGTCAACAATGCGGCTGATGATCTGATCCATCCATCCCCGCGTGAGCGCCGCATAAACACCAAGCGTTCCACCAATTGAAAATGAAATCAGCACCGTGAGCAGTGCAATGCCAATCGTATTGCGCCCACCATAAAGAACACGCGAGAAAGTATCGCGTCCAATTTGGTCAGTGCCAAACCAGTTGGCCCAATTGATCGGGCCATACGCACCCTTGGTTACAATCTCGCCTTCGCCATAAGGCGCAAGCCAAGGCGCAAAAATTGCGCCAATCGCATAAATCAAAATCACAATCATGCCGAACCACGCGCTGATCGGCGCGGTCTGTAAGAACCGCCATGTATTTTCAGACCAAGTACGGCGGGCTTTAATGTTGCGAATATTGGTGGAGGGCACGCTCATTTCGGATGCAAGAGCCTTGGGTTGGTGACAATTGAAATAATGTCGGCCAACAGATTGAGCAAAATATAAGTTGCAGCAAAGATCAAAGCGCAAGCCTGAACCACAGGCATATCACGAGTGGAAACGCTATCCACCATCAATTGACCAATGCCGGGATAGACAAACACCACCTCAACAACCACAACGCCAACCACCAGATAAGCAAGGTTAAACG
>JAYWEV010000044.1:0-6940 GCA_043779145.1 Aestuariivirga sp.
CTCGCCGGACTATTCGACCGGCATATTCGTGTTTGTTTGCGCCCGCGCAACCCTTCACTTTCTTCGTCCGAAAACGGAATAACCGTTTTCATCAAGCGCAAAGTTGTGCCCTACCCTCGCAACAATTTATGCAGCGTTGCCACAGTCGATTGATCCGCCACACCGTCCACGAGAGCCGTCCTGAAATGCCGCTGAAACGCCTCAACCACAATCTTCGTGCGCGCATCGAATAAACCATTCACGTCGATGCCGTAACCATAAAGCTTCAACATCGCCTGCAGCGCCATCACTGCATCACCAGAATCGCCAGACTGCAAAAACGTACCACCTTTAATCGGCTCCGGCTCAACCCAATGCCCAATGCCTTGCGCATGCAAATAAGCCCAATCAAATTTTTCGCCGGGATCAATTTTCCGCCCCGGTGCCACATCAGAATGTGCCAAAAAATTGCGCCCTATAATCGAATGCCGTTTCGCCAAATCCTTACACAAAGCAGCAACAGCAACCATCTGGACTTTCGGAAAATCTTGATAGCCCATCGAATGCCCCACATTCTGAATCTCAATGCCAATCGACGAAGAATTTATGTCCTCATCATCATGCCAAATTGAAAGACCAGCGTGCCAAGCCCGCGCAGCCTCATCAACCATCTGCACAATACCACCAGCTTCATCGATCAAATAATGTGACGATACTTCAGATTCTTCGTTGCACAGCCAGTCACAAGCTTTCTGCGCCTCGCTCATGCCCGTGTAGTGAAGAATTACAATTTTGATCTCGCTTCCCGCAGCGCGCTCCCCAAAATTTGGCGATGGCTGAGTGAGATGCGGCAGTAAAGTACCGATCAACTAAGCCAATTCCTTTTCCAAAACTTCATAGGCGTCATTGATCCGAGACAAACGATCCGTCGCCAGCTTCACCATTTCGGCGGGAACGCCAGCCGCAATCTGTCGGTCGGGATGCAGCTCCTTCACCAGCGATTTATACTTTGATTTGATCAAGGAAAAATCAACGCCAGGCTCCAATCCCAACACTTCATAAGGATCATACTTCAGCGAAACATGGCGATTGCGGATGCGTGCGAAATCAACTTTCGCAAATCCAAAAATCTCGGCAACACTTTCAAGATAAAGCAACTCATTTTCGTGAACCACGCCATCTGCCTTAGCGATATGGAACAACCCATCCAAAACACTTTCGAGCACCGATAATTTTAAATCAAACAGCTTAGCCACTTGCAATGCGTATGATTCAAATCCAGCCACATCCTGTTTCGCCAAATTAAACACGCGCTCCACAGCCGGTCGATCTTTTTCTGGAACATGAAAAACTTGAGCAAAAGCCTTCACTTCGTCATCCGTCACCACTCCGTCAGCCTTGGCCATCTTGGCGCCCAGCGCAATCATGCCAATCGTGAAGGCCATCGATTTTTCGGGAGGCTTGTCATGCCCCTGCCCCAATCCGATCAAACTCGAAACCGAATCTCCTATACCAACAACTGCTTCAGAAATGCGGGCCCAAACCGTCATGCTAGCACCCCAGTGGAATCAAATTTCGAAAAACCTATCTGGCAGCTTTGCGAAAATAATAAGCCAATTTAAAAACCGGCGTATCAACATCGAGCCCTTGCGCCAAACGTTGCTCCACATGCCATGCCCGCCCTGCCGTCCACAGTGTTGCCGCCAACACCGGAATAGCAACCAAGCCTAACAACGCGTAGAGAGCAATGTCGGGAAGCCCAACAAGCTTCACCAATGCCCAAACCGAAGCAGCAGCAGCAGCGCCGACCAAACAGAATGTTAAAAGTGTAACACCCGATGCAGCGAGCAAACATCCAAACGGGCTGAACGCCTGCGAGCTGACTTTGGGTTGAACGTCAGGCTTGATAATTTCTTGTTCCATGCCGTAAAATATGCCTCGCTGAACCAGCTTTTGCAAGTGCGAACAACTGGCATGTTAAAACAAGCAGTTTCTAAGCTGCTTGTTCCTGCGAAGGCTCGCCCAAACCAATCATCCGACAAATCGGATAAACCAGATCAGCGCGGTTCAACGTGTAGAAGTGAAACGCATCAACCCCCTCGCGCTCCAATGCCTGCACTTGCTCGGCCGCCACCATTGCCGCCACTAAATTTCGCGTCTCAGGATCTTTATCCAACCCCGCAAACCGCGCCGTCATCGCCGGCGGAATATGCGCTCCACATTTTGCTGCAAACTCTTGCGCTTTGGCAAAATTCGTTATCGGCAAAATCCCCGGCAACAGTTTTATGCTGATCCCCCGCGCCGCAATGCGATCCCGTAACCTTAAAAAGAACGAGTTATGAAAAAAGAACTGCGTAATAGCGTGTGTCGCACCATGATCAGCCTTATCAGCAAGAAACGCTAAATCCTCTTCAATTGAAACAGACTCGGGATGTTTTTCCGGATACGCCGAAACCGAAACCTGAAAATCAGCAATCTCGCGAATACCACGCACCAAATCTGCAGCGTTGCGGTATCCATCAGGATGTGGGCTAAACTTGGTGCCCACGCCAGCTGGCGGATCGCCGCGCAAGGCTAAAATATGGCGCACACCGACATTCCAAAAATCGCGAACAACAGCGTTCACTTCTTCCTTGGAAGCACCAACACAAGTAAGATGAGCAGCTGGTGCCAACCCCGTCTCTTTCACAATGCGGCTCACAGTATTTAAAGTGCGATCCCGCGTTGTCCCACCTGCCCCGTAAGTGACCGAAACGAAATCGGGTCTGATCAGTTCAAGACGGCGCAGTGATTGCCAAAACGCAACTTCAGCATCCCCCGCCTTCGGTGGAAAAAACTCAAACGAAACCGAAAGCTTTTTAACCATCATCAATTCATACCCGTTGAAACATTCACTCGGCCAATATGCGGTAAGGCATTCGTATTCTCAGCCAACCACAGCGAAACCGTCAGCCCCATGCGCGCGTTCACATATGGAGGAGGCAAAACGTCATGCTTTATCAAACCCAACCCTGCCCGCGCCATCCACCCAGCCATATGCTCACTAGAGATACCAAGACGCCGGTGCGCATGTTGGTCACGCAACTCCTCAAAATCATGAGGCGCAAAATCAACGATTAAAATCTTGCCGCCAGGCGCTAAAATACGAACAGCTTCAGTAAGAGCACGCTGCGGATCGTCCAAAAAATGTAACACTTGATGGATCGTCACCAAATCCGCAAAGCCATCTTCAAACGGCAACGCATAAATATCCGCCTGTCGCACTTGAGCGTTGCGAATTTTACGCGTCTCCAAATTTGCCCGTGCAATAGCCAACATCTCGCGGCTCATATCCAACCCAAACAAGTTATTGGCCCGGTCACTCAGCAATTCTAAAATGCGCCCTGTTCCCGTACCAAGGTCAACACAGTTTTCAAATTTAGATTTTTCTAAAAGCCCAAGCATCGCCTGCTCAACATCGGCTTCTCGCACATGTAATGAGCGCAGCTTTGCCCAATCGGCAGCATTGGTTCTAAAATAGTCGTCCGCCTGCGCCTGTCTCTGCTGGCGAATATCTTCAAGCCGCAAAAGATCGGCAGCCAAAAGCTCATCCGTCGCTGGCAACATGTCAACCAGCGCTCTGGCAAGTGCCCCGCTGCGTCCCTGCTCGCGCAAACGAAACAAAACCCAGTTTCCCTCTTTATGTCTTGAAATAAGTCCAGCCTCAGCCATCAACTTTAAATGCCGACTAACCCGCGGCTGGCTTTGCTTGAGTACAAATGTCAGTTCCGTGACGTTCAATTCCCCATGAGAGAGCGCAAAAAGAATCCGAATGCGGGTCGTTTCCGCCACAGCTTTCAACCCGGCCAATAATTCTTCCATCACAAAACCTCACTTATCCACATAAACATATCTTTATATAGATTGCAATTACAATACGTATTATGATAGAAAATAGTCGCAATTGAGTTATTGGATAACAACTTGATTTTTGTCTCAACTGTGCCCAAATTAACTGGAACAAAAAGAACAGCAATTTGCTATGATAATTAACTCCTCCGAGGCCCTAATGAATTACTCCCTATCGCGCCGAAACTTCACTTTTGGTTTGTTCGCAACTGCAAGTGTATTGGCGTTAACGAATGTTGCATTCGCCGACACAGGCGCTGAGGATTACGTTCAAAAACTTGGCACTGAAGTTGTGAAATTAGCCAACGGTGGAAAGCGTGGCGACAAAGCGCTTCAAAATCGTTTTTCGTCATTGCTCTCACGGTATATCAACATACCTAGCGTTGCAAATTTCGCTTTGGGCCTAAACAAGGGTGATCTGCCAGCTGGGGATAAAACGATGTTTTACGGGCTTGTGGCAAGTTATGCGGCTGCTCTTTTCGTTTGGTATGTCGACGACTTTAAAGGCAACGATTTAAAAATTCAGGGATCAGACGAGCAAGGCAAATTTATCACGGTCGATACTGGTATCGTCGGTGGCGGTTTGGGAAATGAGAAGCTTCGCTGGAGGGTTGTGAAACAAGGCGATGGTTACCGTGTGTCAGATCTGAACATCAAAGGTGTTTGGCTGACGATTGCGATGAAAAAGCTTTTCAGCGATACGCTAAGATCTTCAAACGGCGATTTCAAAGTTTTATACGCAAAGTTGCGTGAAGCACAGAGCTGGTAATTTTTGAGTGAGTGAGAATTTTACGCATCATTAACCATGTTCGACTGACATGGGTTCTGGTAAATACGAATCATGATTTCACGACGCACACTTATTGCTTGTTTCACTTTGGGTTTGGCCAAAAATGCTTTGGCCGAAATTCATCCATCCGTATCGTTTATGAACCTGGTCGGCAGAGATATGCTGCATGCTCACCGTCAGGGAACAGTGTCGGCATTTATGCGCGTCATCCAACGTTATGCTGATGTTCCCGGAATTTCAGATTATTTGCTAGGCGAGTACGAAGTTCCAAAATCATCTCAAGATTTATACCAGCGTGGCGTAGCAAATTTTATCTCGCGCTATTTCGCGGAGCAATCCCGCAAATATCCCATAGCCAAATTTGAAATCGGTGAAGCGACAGTCGGCGAAAACAAAGATATTTTTGTCTCATCGAAAGTTTATCTGATGTCCGGCCAAGATTACAATGTGTCGTGGCATCTTTCTTGGATTGACGGATCATACAAAGTTATTGACGCTAAAGTGTTGGGCTTTTCACTCACCTATTGGGAACGTAGCGATTTTACTCAGTTTCTGAAAAAGAATAATGGCGACGTTAATGTTTTAATCGCTGCACTCAATCGCCAGAATTAATTAACCTTAGAGGTCCAAAACAATCAACTGACGAGAGCGTTTTGACTTTTCAAGGAAAATTCAAAGTCGCCTTAAGCTTATATATTTTTGGTCAATTTTTCTGCATTTTGACGATTTGGTCAAAGTGCAGGCTGATCTAGGAGTTAGTTGATGATGCGTGTGCGTTTTGATTGTGGATTTGCGTCAGCGCTCACTTTGGCGGCCCTCCTCAGCGCTTGCTCCACTCAAATTGAAAAACCTTATTTCCGCACCGAAGGTGTTGCCTCACCCGTAAGCAATTGCAGCGTTGATCCAAGGTCATTAGGAAACATTGAACGCATCCCTGATTTCTCGGAGCACAACGGGTGTGGCGGTCGCAATGTCTACAAAGTTTATGACATCAGCGGTATTTCATTCAGCCAGCCTGCAGTGGTGCGCTGCGAGGTTGCCGATACATTAGCTGAATGGATTGCCAACACTGTTCAACCACGCGCCAAAGCAATCTTTGGTCAAAATGTCGTGTCGTTTAAAATTGCCGCGTCATACGCATGCCGCCCCCGCAACAATCGCAGCGGCGCAAAACTTTCTGAACATGGCATGGCCAACGCAATTGATATCGCGGCGTTCACCTTGGCCAATGGCGACGAAATCAACGTCCTCGATGATTGGTATTCCGGGCCCAGCGAAAACCGCGCATTCTTACGCGCCATCAGAAGCGAAGCTTGCGGCCCATTCCATACGGTCTTGGGCCCTGGCTCCGATGCTGATCACAGAGATCACATTCATCTCGATCTGCAAAAAGAAAGAAGCGGCGAACCGTACTGCCACTAAGCCCTTCTAATCTGCGTGCGTCTGCCAAACCAAACACAGGTTGCCACAACACAGGCAAAGGCGAGAGACCGCAAAGTCAGAGGCTCGCCCATCAGTGCCCAAGCTGCAATCTGCGTCATAAATGTTTGCAACAACTGCACCTGGCCCACACGCGCAACGCCCCCCATGGCCAAGCCTTTATTCCAAGCAAAAAACCCAATCAGCTGGCTCATCAGTGCCAAGTAAATAAAACATAACCAACCTCGAACCGACTCGCCGCCCGTAACGCCTTGCGCAAAATAGAGTGTCAAAGGCAATGTCAGCGGTAAAGCCACAATCAGCGCCCAACAGATAACCTGCCAACCGCCTAATTTGCGCGCCAAATTTCCGCCAGCAGCATATCCCATCGAAGCAGCAATAACGGCAAGCACCAACAAACTGTCTGCATTATGAAGCGCGACGCCTCCATCCCACAATGCGTAAACAACAACCGCAGCCGAGCCTAAAACACTCCACGCCCAGAATGCAACGGATGGTCGTTCTCCCGCAAATATCGTGCTCATTAAAGCCGTTCCGAGTGGCAACAGGGCCAGCACCACGCTGCCGTGTGAAGCAGGTGCCGTTTTCATCGCGATCGTCGACAAAACCGGGAACCCAAAAATCACACCGAGAACAACGAAAAACAGTTGCTTTAGATCAGCCAGATCAGGCCAAGCCTGATTGGACAAAATCAATATGGGCGCTGCCACACAAGCCGCGAGAACCGTGCGCCCGATGCTGATAAATAGCGGATCGAATTCTCTCACTGCAATATGCGAAAATGGCAGCGTGAGAGAAAATATAGCAACTCCAATAATTCCCCAAATATAACCGCGCGTTAAT
>JAYWEV010000045.1:0-18219 GCA_043779145.1 Aestuariivirga sp.
ACAATAATATCACACGAGGAAAAACAAAATGACCGTTGGAAGCGACATTGAAATCGCACGCGAAGCCAAGATGAAGCCGATTATGGAAATCGGCAAAAACTTAGGCATTCCTGAAAAAGATCTCGTTCCGTACGGTCATACCAAAGCAAAAGTGCATTTGGATTATATCGACACGCTGAAATCCAAGAAGAATGGCAAACTGATCCTCGTGACCGCCATTAACCCCACACCCGCAGGCGAAGGCAAGACGACGACGACTGTGGGTTTGGGCGACGGCCTCAACCGCATCGGCAAGAAGGCCATGGTGGCGCTTCGCGAACCATCACTCGGCCCCTGCTTTGGCATGAAGGGTGGTGCGGCTGGCGGTGGCTATGCGCAGATCGTTCCGATGGAAGATATCAACCTGCATTTCACCGGCGACTTCCACGCCATCACCTCGGCGCACAATCTTTTATCAGCGATGATCGACAATCATATTTATTGGGGCAATGAGCTTGGCATTGATACGCGCCGCGTGGCGTGGCGTCGTGTGATGGATATGAATGACCGCGCGCTGCGTGACATCGTGTGTTCGCTGGGCGGTGTGGCCAATGGTTATCCACGCGAGGCTGGTTTTGATATTACGGTTGCTTCTGAAATCATGGCCATCTTGTGCCTTTCAACTTCGATAGCAGATTTGGAACGCCGCATCGGCAACATCGTGGTGGCTTATAAGAAAGATAAAACTCCCGTTCTCGCCAAGGATATTAAAGCCTCTGGTGCAATGACTGTTTTGCTCAAGGACGCGTTGATGCCGAACCTTGTGCAAACATTAGAGAACAATCCAGCCTTTGTGCATGGCGGCCCGTTTGCCAACATCGCCCATGGTTGCAACTCCGTTATGGCAACACAGACAGCTTTGAAGTTGGCTGATTATGTGGTGACTGAAGCAGGCTTTGGCGCTGATCTTGGCGCTGAAAAATTCTTCGACATTAAATGCCGCAAAGCAGGCCTCACGCCAGCTGCCACGGTGATCGTGGCCACTGTGCGGGCGCTTAAAATGCACGGCGGTGCGGCCAAGGAAGATTTGAAAGTGGCCAATGTTGATGTCCTCAAGAAGGGCCTTGCCAACTTGGGTCGCCACATTGAAAACGTGAAAAAGTTCGGCGTGCCGATTGCCGTGGCCGTCAACCATTTCATTACCGATACCGATGCTGAAATTGATGCGGTGAAAGAATATTGCAAAACCCACGGCGTTGAAGCTTTCAAGTGCATGCATTGGGCCAAGGGCGGTGCCGGCATTGAAGAGCTGTCACATCATGTGGCCATGTTGGCAGATAAGGATTCAGCGCAGTTCAAGCCGATTTACGGCGAAGACATGCCGCTGTTTGAGAAAATCAAAACCATCGCCAGGGAAATCTACCGCGCTGATGATGTGATTGCCGATAAGTCGGTGCGCGATCAGCTTAAAGGTTATGAAGCTCAAGGTTACGGCAAGTTTCCAATCTGCATGGCCAAGACGCAATACTCATTCACCACTGATCCCAACATGAAGGGTGCTCCCATCAATCACACTTTGCCGATCCGCGAAGTGCGCTTGTCAGCGGGTGCGGAATTCATCGTGGTCATCTGCGGTGAAGTAATGACCATGCCGGGCCTGCCAAAGGTGCCATCAGCTGAAGTGATCGGGCTGGATGCTAAGGGGCAGATTCAGGGATTGTTTTAAACGTCTTCTCCCGCTTGCGGGAGAAGAAAGGGGCCCGAGACGCGAAGCGACTTGGGATAGATGGGGGAGCTCGAGTTCCCTCACCCACCCCATTGCTTCGCAACGGGTCCCCTCCCTCTCCCGCAAGCGGGAGAGGACATAAAAGGAAAACTTCATGGCTAAACTCATCGACGGAAAACTCTACGCGGTAGCTTTGCGCAAGCGCATCGCCATCGCCGTGGCCTCTTTGAAAAGAGACCACAATCTCACCCCCGGCCTTGCCGTGGTGCTGGTGGGTGAAGACCCGGCTTCCAAAGTTTACGTCGCCAATAAAGCCAAGCAAACCGTCGAAGTGGGCATGAACTCCTGGGAATATAAAATGCCCGCCGACACATCAGAGGCTGATCTCTTGGCCATGGTGCAGAAGCTGAATGATGATCCGTCCGTACACGGAATATTAGTGCAGATGCCGGTACCCAAACATATCGACAGCGCCAAGGTTCTCAACACCATCGACCCCGCTAAAGATGTGGACGGGTTTCATGTGGTCAATGTGGGCAAGCTTTCCACGGGCCAAGACGCGCTGGTTGCCTGCACGCCCACAGGCTGCGTGATGCTGGCCAAGGACACGCTGGGCGATCTCTCCGGCCTCAATGCCGTGGTCATCGGCCGTTCAAACATCGTGGGCAAACCGGTGGCGCAATTGCTGCTGGCTGAAAATTGCACGGTGACGATTGCGCATTCGCGCTCAAAGGATTTGGCGAGCATTGTGCGCGGTGCCGACCTCGTCATCGCCGCCGTGGGCCGCCCGGAAATGGTGAAGGGCGACTGGATAAAACCCGGCGCCTGCGTGATCGATGTTGGCATAAACCGTATCGAGCGCGACGGCAAAAACAAGCTGGTAGGCGATTGTGATTTTGCTTCGTGTGAAAAGGTGGCAGGCAGCATCACCCCCGTGCCCGGTGGTGTGGGGCCGATGACCATTGCGTGCTTGTTGCATAACACGGTGAAGGCGGCGGCGGCGATTAAGGGTGTGAAGACGCCGGAGATGTAAGTACTACACCTCTACCGCAAAGCGGGAGAGGGAGGGGCCCATTGCGCAGCAATGGGAGGGTGAGGGGAAGGGGAAGTCAGCAAACTATTTGCCGACTTGACATTTCGTATCCCATAAGATACATATATCTATGATCGAAATTCGGCGAACGCAGGCTTATGTCAATTTTCTTGATGGCCTACGTGACCGCAGGGCGCGGGCCATGATCGCCGTGCATTGATCGCTTGGCACAAGGTCATGCTGGCGATGCAGCACCTGTTGGTGAGGGTGTTAGCGAATTGCGGTTGCATTACGGGCCAGGCTACCGTGTTTACTATGTGCAGCGTGGAACTGTACTTATCGTGCTGTTATGCGGCGGAGATAAATCGAACCAACAGCGAGACATTAAGCGGGCGAAGGAACTCGCGAGCAATTTGGAGATTTGAACATGACCAAAGTAAAAACCTTTCCTTACGATTCTGCGGAATATCTAGATACGCCTGAGGCCGTTGCCGTTTATCTTGAAGAGGCGTTTGCAACGGACGATCCAGAATTCATTTCTTTCGCTTTGGGCACAGTGGCCCGCGCCAAAGGCATGACCGAGGTGGCGCGCAAAACCGGCCTTTCGCGCGAAAGCCTTTACAAAGCGCTGAGCGCCGAAGGAAACCCAGAGTTCGCCACCATACTAAAAGTGATGAAAGCACTGGATTTGAAGATTACGGCAAGTGCTGCGTAGGCCAATGACAATTGCGTGTTTGCTGCATAACATAATGAAGGCGGCGGCGGCGATTAAGGGCATACCAACACCACAAATGTAACTCACCCTTCCCCCGTCGGGGGAAGGTGGCGCGAAGCGACGGATGAGGGCTTGCGAAGCAAGCATCGCAAGCTCAGAATTCTGAACATGAAATTTACCCCAGGCAAAACTTTGAGCCGCGCCAGATCGCTCCGCCGAAATCAGACCGAAGCCGAGAAAAAACTCTGGGGCTATCTCCGTAACAGCAGCCTCAATAGCCACAAGTTCACACGGCAAACACCTGTTGGCCCATACATCGCAGATTTTCTATGTTTCGACCGAAAGCTGATTGTTGAAGTTGACGGTGCAACTCACAGCGATCCTCACGAAGTCATTTATGATGCAAAGCGCACAGAATATTTAGAGCGCATGGGTTACCGCGTTTTCCGTTGCTATAACGCCGATGTCTTCGAAAACATTACAGGTGTGCTTGACGGTATTCTTATTCAACTACAAAAGCCGTGACTCGTATCGCTGCGGCCAAGCAGCCGCAGCCCTCATCCGGCACAAGTGCGCCACTTTCCCCCGACGGGAGAAGGGTGAGAAAATTCATTCCTTTCGCGCTCGGCACAGTGGTCCGCGCAAAAGGCATGACTGAAGTGGCGCGCAAAACGGGCCTCTCGCGCGAAAGCCTCTACAAAGCGCTGAGCGCCGAAGGAAACCCAGAATTCGTTACCATTCTGAAAGTGATGAAGGCGCTGGATTTGAAGATTACGGCAACGACGGCTTGAGGGTTCGCGCATTCGTCAGATCAGTGGTCTCTGGAGCCAATGGCGACTGCATGTTTGTTTAAAAAAGTGAAGGTAGCGGCGGCCATTAAGTTTGTGAATACGCCGGAGCTGTGAGGTAGGATTTATTTTTTTGTTGCCTTTACGCGTTTGAGACCGTCAATTGCGTAAATGTTGGTTGGCTTCAATGCATGAGATTTTTGATAGTCGGCTTCTGCCAAATCCAGCTTTCTAAGCCTTTCATAAAGAAGTGCTCGGCTGTCGTAAGTTTCACTAATTTGATCATTGAGTTTAATTGACTCGTTACATTCTACCATGGCAGTTTCGAGTTGCTTCAAGAAAATGAAGCTCCAGCACCGTCCGTTGTGGGCATAAGCACTAAAATTTTCTGGATCAAGTCTTAGAAGCGCATCGAAATCTTTGAGGGCCGTGTTGTATTTTCCTTGGAATTGTAAAAGCGAACCACGGTTCAGCAAAGCTTCCGGCATTTGCGGCTGGAGTATGAGCGCGGTACTATAATCTTCAATTGCCCAGCGATAATTGCCTCTTTCGTTATAAGCATTGGCTCTTGCATAAAATGCCCTAAAGTCTTTAGACGGGTTAAGTTTTATTGCGTCTGTTAAGTCGCGAATTGCTGCGTCATTTTGTTTTAAATCTGATCTTATGCTGCCACGATTTTGCAATGCCTCAACATTCGCGGGATCAATTTTAAGTACGCGGCTGAAGTCCTCAATTGCCGATCTGAAATTTTGCTTCTGAGCTTGTGTGGCCGCTCTTGCATTCAAAGCCTCTAAGTCTTTTGGGTCTAATTTAAGGGCTTGATCAAAAGCTTGCATCGCCAATTCGGTTTGGCCTACGGTTGCTAGTAATATTCCACGTTGCGCTAGTGTTGGCTTATCCTTGGGTTGCACATCAAGAATTGCCAAGTAATCAGCCTTAGATTTGTCGGGTTGATTGGTCGCACCATAAGTAAAGGCGCGAAAAAGCAGAGCGCCAATAACGTCATTTGTTGAACTTTCAGGCGATGAAATTATAGTGCTCAAACATGATATTCTATTCTCCAAAGTTGGATTTTTAAGACACTCGTGCCCTTGCCCAACATCAATATTGTTATTGATTGCTGAGAGGGAAACACTGGTTTGCCACAAAAGAACGGCACCGAGAAAGAGAGCGTGGTAGGAAAATCTGAGTGATTTCAAGTTTTCAATCCTTAGATTAGCTTGAGCTCCACGATTGTTAACATAGGTTGTTGCAGCCGAGAATAGAAATTTGGCTTACAATTCTCCTTTGCATCTTCAGTCATCCTTACGCAGTCAGGACTGCCGCATGTGGCAGGCTCCCCCTCAGTCCTTCGGCGTTCGCAAGTGCTGTTTCCGCCAACAAGTTGGGGGAGCGCGATGTGTGAATTAGCACAAAATCACTTTCCCCAAACCGCCAGCTCATTGCCATCCAGATCAGCGAAATGAAACCTTCTGCCGCCCGGAAAGCTGAAGATACCCTTCACAATCTTGCCGCCAGCTTTTTCGATTTTTGATTTTGTATCTTCTAGCTTTTCAGAATAGAGGATTACCAACGTGCTGCCTTTTCGGGGGCGGCCCAGCATGAAGCCGCCGTCGATGTAGTCGCTTTCAAAAGCGGTATAGTCTGGCCCATAATCGGTGAAGGTCCAGCCAAAGCACGCGTTGTAAAATTTTTCGGCTCTTTCGAGATTGATTGAAAGAAATTCAATATATTGGATTTGTTCGTGTTTCAGTTTCATGGCTGGGTCCTTCTCACGTTACGGCTTTGCGCTCGCGGAACTGGGGCACGTCCCATAATTTTTTGTCGAGCACTTCGCGCAGCGCTTCTACCGCATCCCACACATCGGCGTAGGAATTATACAGTGGCGCAAAGCCGAAGCGCATCATGTCAGGGGCGCGGAAGTCGCCGATGACGCGTCTGGAAATCAGGGCTTGCATCACGGCGTAGGATTGTTCGTGGCGCAGGCTCACGTGGCTGCCGCGCTTGTTGAAATCGCGCGCGCCATAAAGTTGAACGCCGTGCGCACCACACCGCGCCTCGGACAGCTCCACAAACAACGCACACATTTTTTGCGCCTTGGCATAAACATCCATCATCTCCACATCGGTCCACACATCCATCGCCGCGTCGAGGGCTTGCATGGAGAGGATCGGTTGGGTGCCGCATTGCATGCGGATGATACCTGGTGCTGGTTCATAATTTTGCGCAAATGCAAAGGGTGCGGCATGGCCCCACCAGCCCACAAGTGCGGGCATCACTTCGTTTTGCAAACGTGGATGCACATAGGCAAAGGCCGGGGAACCTGGGCCGCCATTTAAATATTTATAGGTGCAGCCAACGGCGAAATCCGCATTCACCTCTTCCAAGCACCCTGGCACTGCGCCTGCCGAATGCGCCAAATCCCAAATCACATAAGCCCCCATGGCGTGAGCCTTATCCGTTACCGCTTTCATATCATGGCGGCGCGCGCTGCGATAATCGGTTTCCGTCAACATCACCACTGCCACGCCCTCAGTGATGGCGTCCAACACCGCTTCAGGTTCAACCACGCGCAATGCATGGCCGTCATTCATGAAGCCGCTTAGGCCTTGGGCCACATAGAGATCACTGGGGAAATTTCCGGAGTCGGATAAAATTATTTTGCGCGATGGATTTTTGGCCAATGCGGCGCTGAGCACTTTGAACATGTTGATCGAAATTGAATCTGCAACGATCACGCTGTCTTTTGGCGCGCCAATCAGCCGAGCGATTTTGTTACCGATCACCAAAGGCTTTTGAAACCAGCCATGCTTGTTCCACGAGGTGATGAGACCAACACCCCATTCCACATCCACGGCATGCTTCACGCGCGCCACGGCGGCCTTGGGCAAAACGCCCAGCGAGTTGCCATCCAGATAGATCATGCCTTCGGGGATGGAAAATTCCGCACGCTTGTGTTTCAGCATATCGGCAGCATCAAGTTTCAAGGCATCGGCTTTCGTAAACATCAAATTCTCCTATAGATATTGGCGTATCGCAGCGCAGAAAACGAAGCAATATAAATTGGCCACAAATCCCGCTAAAACCGACTTTATGAATCGATTTGCATTCCTTATTGCGCTTTTGACCAGCACGACTTTCGCCCATGCGCAGGAAGCCTCAATTGCGGAAACCACAAAACTCATCCGCAATGCCCGCTCCAATGTCGCCGATCCGCAGGGTTGGGCGATTGATTTGCTTGATGTTCTGCGCACACAATCCTTGCCCGCATCGCGCGAGAATATTTGTTCGGCCATAGCGGTGATCGCACAGGAATCGGGTTTTGTTGCTGATCCTTCTGTTCCGGGGCTCGGCAGCCTTGCTGAGAAGAGTTTGCAAACAAAACTGGGCCGCATTCCCATTCTTGGTCGTGTTGCGCTTAATTTTCTGGAAACTTCACCTAGGCTTGGAGAGAGCTATATGGCCCGCATCCGCGCTGCAAAGACCGAGCGCGATTTGGATATGACTTACCGTTCCATTGTGGACGATGCTGGAAAGCGCTCCAGCCTTAGTCTTCTGGTGCAAAGTGGTTTGCTCAATCAGATGATCGAAGATCGCAATGACATTAACACGATTGGCTCAATGCAAGTGTCAGTTCGATTTGCGTTGGCCAAAGCGCGTGAGAGCAGATATTTGCCGATGAACTTGGCTGATGTCTATGCGGTGCGCGATGATCTCTACACCCGGCATGGCGGCATGCTTTATGGCGTGCTGCAATTGCTTGGATACGAGTCTGGGTATAATAAAAAAGTCTACCGGTTTGCTGATTATAACGCAGGGCGCTATGCCAGTCGCAATGCCGCATTTCAAAAAATCATCAGTGTGCTGAGCAAAACAAAACTGGCAACGGATGGTGACCTGCTGCTCTACAATAAGGATCAACAACCCATAGCAAAAGTGAGCAGCACTGAAGCGGCATTGCGTGCCCTGATCAAAAAATTCAATCTCAGCATTTACGATAAAAATTTGCGCGCCGATTTGAGCAAAGAAAAATCAGCAGAATTTCCGGCAACACAAACTTATTTGCAAATCCGAGAACTTTACGCTCGCACCTCGAAGCAACCCATGGCATTTGCCGAAATTCCGGCGATCGAACTGAACAGCCCCAAAATCCGCCACCGCATGACCACACGAAATTTCGCTGAAAGCGTTGACCGCAGATATAAAAGCTGCGTTGCGCTTAAGCTTTAACGCGCTCATTGGCTGGGTCATAAAGAGGCTTTAAATGCGGTTTGGCCTTCACACGTTCTTGCGCCACCACCAATTCATAATTGCCGGCCATCACATAGGAATCTGAGACACCATCGGCATTGCGCACATAACCATAGCCAATGGGCTTTGCTAGCGTATAGCCATATCCACCAGACGTCAGATAGCCGGCAAACTGGCCGTCACGCAAAATTGTTTCTCGTCCCAGCAACACAACATCTTCTTGTTCTGTCGTGAAACCGACCAACATTTTCTTCAAAGGCTTGGCTCTTTTTGCTTCTAGCGCAACGCGGCCAATAAAGTCTTCTTTGGATTTTAATTTAATGGCCCAACCAAGCCCCGCTTCCAGCGGCGTGTCGTTTGGCGTGATATCAGCACCCCAAGCGCGATAACCCTTTTCAAGCCGCAAGGATTCAATTGCGCGGTAGCCAGCAAGCTTTAAGCCGATTTTCTCGCCAGCCCGCATCAACGCCGAATAAACATCCGGCAAAGCGTGGATCGGTACATGCAGTTCATAACCCAACTCGCCCACATAGGTAATGCGCAGCGCGCGCACGGGATGTCCTTTCAGGCCGATGGTTTTTGCATCACCAAATTTAAAACCTTTAGCCGAAATATCGCCATAAGTTGTCTTTTGCAAAATCTCGCGTGACAATGGCCCCATGAGAGACAACGTTCCATAACGTTCAGTCACATCAACAAATCTGACCTTGGCGGTTTTTGGAATGTGATCAGAAATCCAATCAAAATCATGGGTGCGAAAACCTGTGCCTGTCACAATGTAGAAGTGGTCTTCTGTTAACCGTGCCACCGTCAGATCACACTCAATGCCGCCTCGTTGATTAAGCAACTGCGTATAAACCAACCTGCCGGATTCGGCGGGAATTTGATTCGCGCAAATATGTTTGAGCACTGATTCAGCATCAGGCCCTTTCATTTCAAATTTAGCAAATGAAGTCTGATCGAACAGTCCAGCCGTTTCGCGAACTGCTTTATGTTCCTCGCCAACATGGGCAAACCAATTTTGGCGCCCCATGGTATAGACATCCTGCGCCGCCTCGCCCTCTGGTGCAAACCAATTGGGTCGTTCCCAGCCTAGCTTTGAACCAAAGACGGCACCCTTCTTTTTCAATGTTTCATACAGCTGAGACTTCAGCGTGGGCCTTGCCGAAATATATTCTTGGTGCGGATAAGCCACCGTGTAATGTTTGCTATAAGCTTCAAGCGTGCGTTCATTCACCCATGCGCGATCTTTGTGCATTGCCGAGAAGCGTGTGATATCAACACTCCACAAATCGGTTGGGGCTTCGCCTTTCATCACCCAATCAGCAAGAACCCAACCAGCACCACCACCAGCGGCTATGCCAAATGCGTTGAAGCCAGCGCCGACAAAGAAATTTTTAAGCTCAGGTGCGGCTCCTAAAATAAAATTGCCATCGGGCGTGAAACTTTCGGGCCCATTGAACATTTTCTTGATACCCGTGTTTTCAAGGGCTGGAATGCGCAAAAGCGCGTTTTTCATATGTTGTTCAAAATGATCAAAATCATCATCGAACAACTGGAATTCAAAATTTGCAGGCACATCATCTTGCACCCATGTTTTTGGATTGGGCTCATAACCACCAAAAACTAATCCACCCACTTCTTCTTTAAAATAAGTGCGCAAATCTGGATCGCGGATGGTTGGCGCATCAGTGGCAAGACCTGCCAATTTTTCGGTAATCACATATTGATGTTTCACAGGCTGCAACGGCACGTTAACCCCAGCCATCGCCCCAATCTGTCTCGCCCACATGCCACCACAATTTACAACGCGTGTGCATGTGATAGAACCTTGGGTCGTTTTAACTGCAATCACTCGGCCATCAACAATATCAAAACCAGTAACACGTGCGCCCTCATAGAACTTGGCACCATGCATGCGGGCACCCTTGGCAAGTGATTGCGTAATATCTGAAGGCGAAGCTTGCCCATCCGTTGGCAGATAAGATGCGCCCACCAAATCTTTGGTTTCGAGCAGGGGAAACATTTTTTTCACTTCAGCAGGCGATAATAGATTCATCTCCATGCCAAAACTCTGGGCAGTGGTGGCAAGGCGTTGATATTCTGTCCAACGATCATTGTTTGTTGCAAGGCGCAAGCATCCAGTCATTTTCCAACCGGTTTGCAGGCCTGTCTCTGCTTCTAAGTTTTTGTAAAGCTCGACTGAATATTTCAGAACTTGGGTGATGGCGGCCGACGATCGCAATTGGCCCACTAAACCTGCGGCGTGCCACGTCGAACCTGATGTAATTTTGTTTTGCTCTAACACGATAACATTGGCTTTATGGTCGCGCGCCAAATGATAGGCCGTGGAACAACCTATGATGCCTCCGCCAATAACAACAATGTCGGCGTGGGTTGGAAATGTGTCAGTCATAGAGATTCAAACCTTGTTTCATAATTTTTTAAAATAATTTCAAAGCGGCCCAAATATTCGGCCGCATAGGCAACGTAATCAACGCCAGGCGCTTTGAGATAAAGTTCCGAGATCATGCCCCACATCGCTTCACGCAATGCGGCAGCCACCTTCATCGCATAATAGGCGCGCACAGTTGCAAGATCAGGAACGCTGCCAAAATATTGGTGCAACATTTGGTTTTCTAAATTGTCGTCAAAAGCATTTGCGACTGCGATATTGGCGAGATCGAACATAGCCGTTCCAAACGCGCCATATTCCCAGTCAATCAGCCAAAGCCTCTTTCCATCATCCATGAAATTTGTGGGCAGCAAATCATGATGACCAAATATAATCGGAAGTGGAACTTGGGCAGCCTCTAAGCCATCAACAATGCGCATCCATCTTGGAATTTCTTCAAAGCGGCTGTGTTTTACAGAATTGAGGGTGGCAGCATAATTGCGTAAAATTTGGAATACCCAAAATATCGCGCCTTGCCCGCCAACGCGTTTGCCCATATCGCGGTGACAACGCATAATCATAGCAACACAAGCTTCATGATTGGCTCTAACGTCCGCTTCTTGATATGTGATGGCATCAATGTGGCGCACAACCATCAAGCCACTTTCAATGTGAACGACTTCTGGAGCAAGCCCTGCCGCAAACGCGGCCTTTGAAGCAATCGCTTCTCGCGTGCGGCAAACTTGATGAAATGGATAATCCTCTCCAACGCGAACCACAAAATTTCCTGTCGCGTCTTCTACAGTAAAGCTCGCATTACTAACGCCGCCCTTCAACGTTTGAACGGACTTTAGATTTTTCCAAATGGTAAGCCCCCTTACCCGCAATTCTTCCAACGTCATCAAACACTCCAAAAGCGCATGAGTGGCTTCTGCAACAGCTATCATCAACGCGCCAGTCAAACTATTAAAAACCAAACAGCTGCCATCGCCAAAAATTAGCAGTTTACCAAACAGAGCACCGGGGGCAGTTACTCCGTCGGGCTCAACCCCCGTGCAGGAAGCGGGGATGGCAGCCTTTTGACTATCCCAACCGCATTCGGTCTGGATGTCCTCAAAATTGCGCTAAATTTACACGGAGTCAAACAAATTTGTGGGTTAATGTTGAAATGTGATCACATTGTGGTATTATATTTTGAAATCAACAAGACAACGCAAGACATTTTGTCAAAATACACATGAAAAGCCACAAAACCTCAAAACGACAGATCGAAATACTCAACTTCATTCGTGACAACGGCTCTGCCTCAATCATCCAACTTGCGGCAGCCCTTAGAGTCTCTGACGAAACCATCAGGCGCGATGCTAAGATATTGGAAAGTGATGGCTCTGTTCTAAAATTTCACGGCGCGTTGGCTTTGCCCAATTTTGGGAGCGAGGCTCCGTTCGAGCGTCGCTTACGCGATAATGCAGAAGCCAAACGCGCAATATCCAAATTTGCAAGCCAGCTTGTGCTAGATGGTGACAGTTTGATGATTGATACTGGAACCACCACCAGCATCTTTGCGCAAGAACTTAGAAATAAGCGTAATCTCACAATCGTCACCAACTCGTCTGATATCGCGCGCAGTCTGGCTTTGGTGAATGGCAACAAGGTTTATATGGCAGGCGGCGCACTGAGGGGAGACAACGGCGCATCTTTCGGAGAAAGTGCGGTTGAATTTTTTTCTCGGTTCAAAGTGAAGTTTGCTTTCATTTCCGTTGGTGCCATTGATGCAAAACTAGGCCCGATGGACGCCGAGTTGGATGAAGCAAACATTGCTTATATGGCTTTGAACCGTGCTGAACACCGAGTTGTGCTGTCGGACTCGTCGAAGTTCGAAAAATCAGCGCTGGTGCAGGTTTGCGATTACAATGATTTTGACCGCTTGATCACCAATGCCATGCCTGGCGAAGCATTGAGGGCAGCTTTAGACAAAGGCGGTATCATAATTGACGTGGTAACCGTGTAGCTGCGCATTCGACCATGCAGGGGTCGCAATGCCGCAACCTGTTGACCTTAAGATATGATATGTTCAAGATGTAATCTTCAAATAAAATAATGGGTGAACCAGATGCGATATGAAGCACCAGCAACGGCCAAAGAAGCAGTTGCGATGTTGGCCAAAGAAAAAGGAACGGCTTTCGTTCTGGCCGGCGGAACAGATCTTTTAGTAAAAATGAAAGCAGGCATGTTGGAGCCTGATCTTGTGGTTGATATTAAACGCATCAAGGCCATGCGCGAGATCAAGAAAACCGCGAGTGGATTTTCAATTGGTGGCGCTGTGCCATGTGCAGCGCTCGCCGAAAACGCCGCTTTGGTCAAAGCATGGCCCGGTGTTGTTGAGGCTGCCAATTTAATTGGATCAAAACAGGTGCAAGGTCGTTGCACGATGTCTGGTAATCTGTGCAATGCCTCACCTGCTGCGGATTCAGTTCCAGCACTTGTTGCGGCTGGTGCCAAGGTTTCAATCACCGGACCAAAGGGTTCGCGTAAGTTGGCTGTCGAAGACGTGCCAGCCGGTGTGGGCCGCACCAATTTGAAGAAAGGTGAACTTGTCACTTCAATTGAGTTGCCAAAGAAGCTCGCCAAATCTGGCGATGCTTATTTGCGTTTCATTCCGCGCACGGAAATGGATATTGCCGTGGTTAGCGTGGGTGTGAACCTGACGATCGATGGTAAAGGGGTGATCACCAAGGCCCGTGTGGCCTTGGGCGCTGTGGCCACGACCGTGTTGCTGGTTAAAGAGGCTGCCAAAGCTATTATCGGCACGAAGCTTGATGATGCTGCAAAAGCCAAACTCGCCGCCGTATGTTCAGCTGCTTGCAAACCAATCGACGACAAGCGCGGCACAATTGAATTTAGAACCGATGTGGCGGGTGTGCTTGCGCGCCGTGCTGCTGAAACGGCTTATGCCCGCGCAGGAGGCAAATAATATGGGTGCTCATGTAAATACAACAATCAATGGCGATGCAGTCGAGTTTGTCTGCGCGCCAGATGAATCGCTTCTCGATGTGCTGCGCAACCGCGTTGGCTTAACAGGAGCCAAGGAAGGCTGCGGCACGGGCGATTGCGGCGCTTGCAGTGTTATTCTTGATGGCCGTCTCGTGTGTTCATGCCTCGTGCTGGGCGCTGAGATGGATGGCAAAAAACTTGAAACCATTGAAGGCATGGCTGAAGGTGCCAAGTTGCATCCATTGCAGCAACACTTCATCGATGGTGCAGCGCTCCAATGTGGCATTTGCACACCAGGTTTCTTGATGGCGGCGCAAGCGCTGTTGCGCCGGAACCCTGATCCGACAGAAGAAGAAATTCGTTACGGTCTTGCAGGCAATCTTTGCCGTTGCACTGGCTATGATAAAATCGTGCGGGCTGTTCAGGCCGCTGCAAAAGAAATGAGAGGATAAAATTATGCCACTCGATCAAGATCTCGTTCAAAAGCAATTCAAAGTTATCGGCACGCGCGTGCGCCGCCCTGATGGCGTCGATAAAGTGACTGGCCGTGCCCGTTATGGCGCTGATGCAACGATGCCAGGACAACTTGTGGGCCTCGTGCTGCGCTCGCCGCATCCACATGCGATCATCAAGAAAATCGACATTTCAAAAGCTGAAAAGCTTTTGGGTGTAAAGGCTGTCATCACGTCGGCCGATTTGCCCGATCTTACCAATGGTGATCGCGGTATGCGCGATATTTTGGATAACTGCATTGCTCGCAAAAAAGTTTTGTATGACGGCCATGCTGTGGCTGCTGTTGCAGCTGTTGATGCTGCAACTGCAAAAGCTGCTTTGAAGCTGATTAAAGTTGATTATCAAATTCTGCCGCATGTGACCGAAGTTGATGATGCTTTGAAACCTGATGCGCCATTGTTGCATGATGATATTTTTACCGATGGCATCGAACCAAAGCCGACCAAGGCTTCGAATTTCAATAAACAAGCCGAATATGGGCACGGTGATTTGGATGCGGGTTTTGCTGAAGCTGATGTGATTATCTCGAAGTCATACAAGACTGAGCAAACCCACCAAGGTTACATTGAGCCACATTCCTGCCTCGCTTCAGTTTCGCCAGATGGCGCTGCTGAAATGTGGGTGTGCACGCAAGGCCACTTTGTGTACCGCAACCAGTGCGCAGCTTTGCTGGGCCTTGATGCCAATAAGCTGCGCGTGACTGCTTCTGAAATCGGTGGTGGCTTTGGTGGCAAAACGCATATTTGGGCTGAGCCTTTGGCACTCGCACTTTCACGCAAAGCCAACCGCCCTGTGAAACTGACAATGACCCGCGAGGAAGTGTTCCGCTGCACAGGCCCAACTTCGTCGACATCCATCGATGTTAAGATTGGTGCCAAGAAAGACGGAACAATAACCGCTGCTTTTGCTGAACTGCGCTATCACGGTGGTGCATTTCCAGCAAATTGGGCCGAATTTGGTGCGATGACCACTTGGGCTTGCTACGACATTAAGAACGTTAAATCTCTCAGCAAAGATTGCGTGCTCAACAGGCCTAAATCTGCGGCCTACCGTGCACCTTCTGCACCGCAAGCATGCTTTGCTGTTGAAAATACAATTGATGAAGTGGCCAAAACCATTGGCATGGATCCAATTGATTTCCGTATCAAGAACGCAGCCAAGGAAGGTACTAAGTCGTCTTACGGTCCAGTCTATGGTCCAATCGGCATCCTACCAACTTTGCAAGCCGCAAAAAAGCATGCACACATGCACGCACCTTTGGCCAAGGACACGGGCCGTGGCATGGCTTGCGGTTTCTGGTTTAACTTCGGTGGCCAAACTTGTGTTGACTTGAACGTGACGCCTGATGGCAGTGTAACAGTTGCTGTAGGCACAATGGACGTTGGTGGCTCTCGTGCTTCGTTAGCACTGGCTGCTGCTGAAGAACTGGGTGTGGCTTATGAGCAAGTGCGCGTGGTCGTGGCTGACACATCTTCGCTTGGCCATAATGACATGACCGATGGCAGCCGTGGTACATTCTCATCGTCCATGGCTGCTGTGTTTGCCGCGCGCAATGCGGTGACAGTGATGCGTGAACGCGCTGCCAAGATGTGGGAAATTTCGGTTGATGATGTGGAATGGGTCGATGGCCACGCGAAGGCCAAAGGCACAAGCCGTGGCAATCTGGCTCCCTTAAGTGTCAAAGAAATCGCTGCTGCGGCGGCAGGCACAGGTGGGCCGATTGCTGGTCACTCTGAAATCGTTGCAGATAACGCAGGTGTTTCATTCTCCACGCATATTTGCGATGTGCATGTGGACAAGGAAACCGGCAAGACCACGATCACCCGCTATACCGTGATCCAAGATGCCGGCAAAGCCATGCACCCATCATATGTTGAAGGCCAGTATCAAGGCGGTGCCGCACAAGGCATTGGCTGGGCGTTAAACGAGGAATATGTTTATGGTTCTAACGGGCGTTTGCAGAATGCGGGCTTCTTGGATTACCGTATTCCAGTTTGCTCAGACCTGCCGATGATTGATACGCAGATTTTGGAAATTCCAAACCCGCATCACCCATATGGCGTGCGCGGGGTTGGCGAAACCGGAATCGTTCCACCATTGGCGGCCGTATCAATTGCTCTGACAAACTCAACTGGCGTTCGGATGCATCACATTCCAATGTCGCCACCACGCATTTTGAAAGCCCTTAAAAACGCCAAAAAATAAACGTGGCAAAGTTAGAAATACATCTTTGGGGGGCGCTGCGGCCAATGGCTGACGGCGCCTCTTCTGTATTCATCGAAGCCTCAACCATCCGTGAGCTTTTCCGTAAGTTAGCGGAACAATATCCCGGCATGGAGCCGCACATCAAGCGCGGTGTGGCGGTTTCGATTGACGGTAAAATTTATCGTGATCAGCTTGATACAAAATTACCTGCATCATCAGAGATATATCTTCTGCCCAGGGTTCCTGGTGGATAATTTTATCCTATTAATAGGAATAACATTATTTCGCCATATTCCTAATGTAGAAAACTTCCATGAAAGGACGACACATGGATTTCAAGGCGGATTTCAAGGCGATTTTTAGCGGGCTATTTTTAGCTCTTACATATAGTATTATTATTACTGTTTTGGCGGCGCTGGCGCTGAAGGGCATACCCTATTATCCTAAGCTGCAATGGGCCATTTTTTTGACTGCTGGCGCGCTCACCTTGGTTGGCATTCGTGATCTTATCCAAACTCGTCACGCCGTTTTACGCAATTATCCGATCATTGGTCACTTGCGCTTTTTCTTTGAAAAAATTCGCCCTGAGATGCGCCAGTATTTCTTTGAAGGCGATACAGATGGCAGACTTTTCCCACGGGAGCGCCGCGCTATTGTTTATCAACGTGCAAAACACGAACTCGATAAAAAACCATTTGGCACGCAGAGCGATGTTTATGCCGAGGGGCATGAATGGATGTTGCATTCAATCAGGCCGGCGCCTCTTGCCACCGAGTTATTCCGCATTACTATTGGTAGTCGCAAATGCACCCAACTCTACTCGCCGTCTGTACTTAATATATCTGCTATGAGCTATGGCGCACTTTCAGCCAACGCCATTCGCGCTGTGAATCTTGACGCAAAAAAGGGTGGCATTGCGCATGACACGGGCGAAGGGTCAGTCAGCCCATATCACCGCGAGACGGGTGGCGATTTAATTTGGGAAATTGGCTCGGGTTATTTTGGCTGTCGCAGCGCCGATGGCACTTTCAATGACGACAATTTCGCGGCCACAGCGCGCGATCCACAGATAAAAATGATTGAACTAAAAATCAGCCAAGGTGCAAAACCAGGGCATGGCGGTGTGTTACCTGCTGCCAAAGTGACGCCAGAGATTGCAATTATTCGAGGTGTTGAGATCGGCAGAGACTGTGTTTCGCCAGCCGCCGCGGGCATGCATTCACCTTCTGATCTAAAACCGCGACATATCTCAAGACGCGTGGGCGATGGTCAGATTCTATCACTGGCGGATTTGCACCCCATATTGAGGTGGGGGCGTTGCTGAAAGGTGGCGGAATTTATGGCGACCTCTGGGCCAACGCGAGTGCGGAGCAGTTCGGGTGAGCTGCGGGGAGATTTAGGTTCCGTCGCAGGTTCTTCATCATTGGATCAGAGCGACGTTGGACGGATTCATTTTCAAAAAATCCGTCAATCTCGCGAAGATCGCAATCCAATTTTGCATTCAACGACATGCTTCAAGTTAAATCCCCTGAGTTCACAAACGAAGTGCAACACCATAATCGGTTTATGGTGTCGCCATGGGAAACAAATATAAACAGCTTGGTCTCGAAGATCGTATCC
>JAYWEV010000046.1:0-6912 GCA_043779145.1 Aestuariivirga sp.
GTATTCAATCTATGTGTCCACCACGCCGAACCCAACGGGCGGCTATGTTTTCTTTGCCGATAAAAAAGATGTGCGCATTTTGGATATGACGGTTGAAGACGGATTGAAGTTGGTCATTTCGATGGGTTTAGTGTTCCCAGAAAAAGGCTTGGCCCCAGAGACTGTTAAAAAACTTAGCCGGAAGACAAAAGCTTAATCGCCGCATCACGCTCGAACAGATAAAGCAGATTGCGCAAAGCCTCGCCGCGCGGCGTTTCCAGTTTCGGGTCTTTGTTTAAAATCAGTTGCGCATCATCACGCGCCGCCACCAATAATTCTCCGTGTACGGATAAATCTGCCATGCGGAATTCTGCAAGGCCCGATTGTTGCGTGCCTAACATTTCGCCAGCGCCGCGCAATTTCAAATCTTCTTCGGCTATTCTGAAACCATCCTCAGTCTCGCGCATGATTTTCAACCGCGCCTTTGCCGTTTCGCCCAAGGGTTCCTGATAAAGCAGGAGGCACGATGATTTGGCACTGCCACGTCCTACCCGCCCACGCAGCTGATGCAGTTGCGCCAGGCCAAAGCGCTCGGCATTTTCAATAATCATGATCGAAGCCTCGGGCACATCCACACCCACTTCAATAACCGTTGTTGAAACCAAAATGACAAGTGCTCCCGTTTTGAAACGCATCATCACTTCATCTTTTTCCACGCCCTTCAACCGGCCATGGATCAAGCCAACTTGATTTGGAAATTCTTCGGCCAGCGCTTCATATCGTTTTTCCGCCGCTGCTGAATCCACAAACTCACTTTCCTCAACCAGAGGGCAAACCCAATAGGCCCTGGCACCTGTGGCCAAGCTGCGATGCAAACCGCTGATTACTTCATCATAACGGCCATTCGGCAATATCCGCGTATCAATCGGCAATCGTCCAGCAGGCTTTTCGGTAAGCTTTGAAACATCCATATCGCCGTAAGCGGTCAATGCCAGAGTGCGCGGAATAGGCGTTGCCGTCATCACCAGCAGATCCGTGTTGCCCTCAGACTTGCCTTGAAGTGCTAAACGTTGATGCACCCCAAAACGGTGTTGCTCATCCACCACCGCCAAACCGAGATCATGAAACGCAACGCCATCTTGAAATAGTGCATGCGTGCCAATCAGAATGTTTATGGCACCCGAAACCAGACCCGCCAAAGTCTCCTCACGCAGTTTGCCCTTTTCGCGGCCCGTCAAAATTGCCAGTTTAATTCCGGTGCCTTCAATCAGTTTCGAAAGCCCCACAAAATGCTGCCGCGCCAGAATTTCAGTCGGAACCATCAGTGCCCCTTGGGTTCCACTTTCCACAGCCGCCGCTAAAGCCAAAAGCGCCACCACAGTTTTGCCAGCCCCCACATCGCCTTGAAGCAAACGGATCATCCGGTTTTGACTCGCCATGTCCGCCAGAATCTCCGCTGTGGCGGATTGTTGAGCATTTGTAAGGCTATAGGGCAGGTTGTTGATAATCAACTTACGCAAATTGCCAGAACCGCCCAGTTTTCGGCCCGATGCGCGTTTCATCTGCGCCCTAACCAAAGTCAGTGCCAATTGGTTCGCCAACAACTCGTCATAAGCCAGCCGTGAACGGTTTGGGCCATCTGATGCCAGCACTGTCAAATCCTCAGGCGTGTGCATATTCCTCAAAGCCGCGCCAAAATCTGGCCACGCTTGCCGCTGCAACCAAGCCACATCCTGCCATTCTGGCAGAGGCGGCAGCTTCTCCAACACAGCTTTAGCCGCTCTGCCCAGGAGCTTGGACGAGAGGCCAGCCGTTAGAGGATAGATCGGTTCTAACACTGGCATCTTGGCTAACTCATCAGCATTCAGCACATAATCCGGATGGCTCATTTGCGCTTCAGCACCAAACCAGCTGATCTCACCCGAAATGAAACGCTTTTCACCCACCGGGAATTGCCGCTTCAGCTGATCCACATAAGTTGAGAAAAATGAAAGCGTCATAATCCCAGTGTCGTCATGCGCCTCGATTTTATAAGGCATTTTCGTGCCACGCGGCGGCGGCTTGTGTTTGCCAATGGTCACTTCCAACGTCACAATACCTTGGAGCGGCAATTGCGAAATGGTGCAGCGATAGCGCCTGTCAACAAGCGTGTGCGGCAGGTGGAATAATACATCAACCAGCCGCGCATTCTCGGTGTCCCCACCACGCAGCAGCTTGGCCAAAAGTTTCGCCATTTTATCGCCAATGCCTTTAATCGAGGTCACATCGGCAAAGAGAGGTGTGAGGATAGTTGGTCGCATGGGCGCTAGTTTTGCAGCGATAGGGTTGCGGTGCAAGCCCATCAAAGGTTATGACGCGGGGCCAATGGACGACAATTCACAAAAAACTGAAATCACAAGGAAGCGCCTACTCTGGCGGGCCATGCATCGTGGCATCAAGGAGATGGATATTGTGGTTGGCGGGTTTGCACATGCGCGGCTTTCAGGGATGAGCAATGGTGAATTGGCATTGTTTGAAGTGCTGCTGGAGATTCCAGATCAAGAACTTTTGAGTTGGACAACTGGCCAAGAGCCGGTGCCAGAAAAATGGAACACGCCACTGTTGCACGAGATGATTGGATTTAGGCCGAAGCTGAAATGACCACCCCCACCGACACAACAATCCAGCGCCTCGCCAAACCCGGCCGCATTCAACTCGGCGCATTGCCCGAAGGTTACGATGCGCAAGTTTTGCCCAAACTAGCAGTGGGCGCAGGCAATCGCGGCCTTGTGCATGTCTGCCGTGATGATCAACATCTGGCGGAACTTGAAGAGCAGCTCAAATATTTTGCGCCCTCATTAGAAATCAAACGCTTTCCGGCATGGGATTGCTTGCCCTATGACCGCGTGTCTCCTTCGGCTGATATCCTGGCCAGGCGACTTTCCGTTTTGGCCGAACTAATAAAACCTTCAACCAAGCCATACGTGTTGCTCACCACCATCAATGCCGTTCTCCAACGGGTGGTTCCAAAGAGCTTGATCCAAAGTGGAAGCTTCACCGCCGTTCCGGGCCAGAGCATCAAAGATGATGTGCTGCAAGCTTTCCTGGTCAACAATGGTTATTCCCGCTGCGGCACAGTTGTTGATCGGGGCGACTTTGCAGTGCGCGGTGGGTTGATTGATATTTTTCCACCCGGTGCTGAACAACCCGTGCGTCTCGATTTTTTTGGCGACACATTGGAAAGCATTCGCCAGTTTGATGCGCAGTCACAGCGCTCAACGGCACAGCTCAAATCTTTAACGCTTCATCCAGCTAACGAAGTGCTGCTCAACAAATCGTCGATCGCAACATTCCGCACGGCCTATGCCGAAGCCTTGGGCGGCATCGATCTGAATGATCCCCTTTACGAGTCGGTTACCAATGCCCGCATTTATCAAGGCATGGAACATTGGTTGCCCTTGTTCCAAAGCGAGTTGGTCACCCTGTTTGATTATGTGCCTGAAGCCGTTTGGTCGCTTTCATATTCCAACACAGAATCGATGGCTGCGCGCCACGATCAAGTGGAAGAGTTTTATGATGCGCGTCGTGAAGCAATGGGCAAGCAGAGTTTTGGTGCAGCGCCTTATAAGCCGTTAAAGCCCGAACGCCTTTACCTTTCTGAAACAGAATGGAACCAGCTTTGCGCGGATCGCACCATTCTTGAAATCTCACCGTTCGAAAACCCATCGCGCAATGCCATTTCTTATTCAGGCAAACAAGGTCGCAGCTTTGCAGTCGAACGGGCTGAGGCGGGCGGTAATGTTTATGATGCCGTTCGTCAGCACACGGAGCAATTACGCAAAGTCAATAAGCGCACGTTGATCAGTTGCTGGAGCGACGGTTCAGCTGAGCGGCTTTCAACCATTCTTCACGATCATGGTTTGGCACCCTTGGTGATTGCTAAGAATTGGGCCGAGGCATCCAAACACGAAGTGGGCATCGTCTCAATCATCGTGCTGCCGTTGGAGCAGGGGTTCGAAACGCCCGATCAAGCCATTCTCTCAGAACAAGATATTCTAGGTGACCGCCTCGTGCGCCGCGCACGCAAAGCCAAGAAGGCGGCGGATTTCTTATCCGAACTGTCGTCGCTTTCTCCCGGTGATCTGATGGTTCACGTCGATCACGGCATCGGTCGCTTTGAAGGCCTGCGCACCATTGAAGTGCAGGGCGCACCGCATGATTGCTTGCTGTTGATTTATGCCGACAACACGCGCCTGTTTCTACCTGTCGAAAATCTTGAGCTGCTCTCGCGCTATGGTTCGGATGCTGAGAATGTCCAACTGGATCGCCTCGGCGGCGGTGCATGGCAGGCCAAGAAGGCCAAGCTTAAACAACGTATTCGTGAAATTGCAGGCGATCTGATCAAGACTGCCGCAGCACGTGAATTGAAACCTGGTGATGTATTCAACGCTCCAGAAGGTGCGTTTGATGAATTTTGTGCCCGCTTTCCTTATGAGGAAACTGAGGATCAGCTTTCTGCCATTGAAGCCGTTTTGGAAGACTTGCAAAAGGGCCGCCCGATGGACCGCCTCGTGTGCGGTGACGTTGGTTTTGGTAAAACTGAGGTCGCTATGCGGGCCGCATTCGTGGCTGCCTATGCCGGAAAGCAGGTGGCCATTATCGTGCCAACCACATTGCTATCGCGCCAGCATTATAAAAATTTCGTGGAGCGTTTTAAAGGGCTGCCGCTGCGCATTGGCCAAGCCTCTCGCTTGGTTGGCGCTAAAGAAATAAAACTTGTCAAAGCGGGCATGGAAGATGGTTCGGTCGATATTGTCATCGGCACGCATGCATTGCTGGCTGACAGCGTTAAATTCCGCGATCTCGGTTTGATGATTGTCGATGAAGAACAACATTTTGGTGTGAAGCATAAAGAGCGACTCAAACAAATGCGCGCCAATGTGCATGTGTTAACCCTCACTGCAACGCCGATTCCGCGCACCTTGCAACTCGCACTTTCTGGCGTGCGCGAGATGTCCCTCATCACCACGCCACCGCTTGATCGTTTGGCAGTGCGCACTTACATCTCGCCCTTTGATCCCGTCACAATCCGAGAACATTTGTTGCGCGAACATTTCCGTGGCGGGCAGAGTTTCTATGTCGTACCCCGCATCACTGACTTGGACGAGATTGCCGAATTCCTGCGCGAAGCCATTCCTGAAATTAAATTTCGCACCGCCCATGGCCGTATGTCTCCGACCGAGCTTGAAGACATCATGACCGGATTTTATGACCGCAAGTTTGATGTGCTGTTATCGACAACAATTGTGGAATCCGGTTTGGATATTTCAACGGCCAACACCATGATCATTCACCGAGCGGATATGTTTGGCCTGGCACAGCTCTATCAGTTGCGTGGGCGTGTGGGTCGTTCGAAGCAACGGGCCTATGCTTTGCTGACCACGCAGCCAAACAAAAAAATGACTCCAGATGCCGAACGGCGATTAAAGGTTTTGCAATCGCTTGATTCATTGGGTGCCGGTTTCAATCTCGCGAGTCATGATCTTGATATTCGCGGCTCCGGAAATTTACTGGGTGAAGAACAACACGGCAATATCCGCGAAGTGGGTTTTGAACTTTATCAATCGATGCTGGAAGATGCTGTTGCCTCAATGCGTTCAGGTGGTGAAGATGTGGCCGATGATGGCGCATGGTCGCCTTCGATCAATATTGGCACTTCAGTTTTGATCCCAGAATCTTACGTGACTGATTTGCAGGCGCGCCTCGGCCTCTATCGCCGCCTGTCGGATGTTCAAGAACAAACCGATCTCGATGGTTTTGCCGCGGAGTTGCATGACCGCTTCGGGCGCAAGCCGGAGGAGGTCGATCATCTGTTGGACATTGTTTCAATCAAGCTTCTGTGCCGCAAAGCTAATGTGGCCAAGGTGGATGCGGGGCCGAAGGGTGTGACGATTGAATTCCGCAATGGCATCTTCGAAAATCCAACTGCGCTTGTGCAATGGATCGCAGGGCAGGGAACGCTGGCCAAGCTGCGGCCCGATATGAAATTGGTGCTGACCCGAGATTGGCCCCAGGCATCACAGCGTTTGAAGGGCACGCGCTTGTTGATGCAGAATTTAGTGAAGCTGGCGTCTTAGTCCTCCACTGCTCGCGGGAGAGAAAAGGGGGCCATTCTGCGAAAGGCAAACTCTACAAGACTTTTGATGTTGCCCCGTGCGGCAAAGACTTCTGCGGCATAAGTGTAAGTGACAAAGGCGACTGTGGCGAAACATTGTTTCGGTTTCTGACAATTCATGAAAACAATGATGAAATCACCGGGCATGGGCGTTGGGGCGCTGTGAAGAAGAAATTGACAGTTGGCATTGCCAAACCAGACGGTTTGCCCAGCTATATGCTTTTGGGTTTAGGTAATGATGATATGGACATCACGGGCCGTGAAGGCAGCACTCCAAGTTTCTATGCGAACTATAAACGCCAAGGTGATGCGGTTTGTAAGACGAGTTAAATTTCGCTTGCCGCTTTTCTAATCTGCTCTGCTAACATCTCGGCGCCTTGCGCGCCCACAACGCCGTATTTGCGGTTCAAGATGTATGTTGGCACACCCGTCACGCCGATTTGCTGGGCTTGAGTGGTTTCGGCCAAGACTTCGTTTTTATCTTGTTCGGAGGCAAGTGCTTTTAAAACACCTTCGCGTTTCATCCCATTGGCACCGGCAATATCAGCCAGCACTTGGTGGTCGCCCACATCGCGGCCATCGCTCCAATAGGCCATAAACAAGCTTTCGGCGATTTCTTGTTGTTTGCCTTCAATTTTGGCCCAGCGTAACAATCTGTGGGCGTCCATGGTGTTTGGCGTTCGCGTGATTTTGTCGAAGTGAAACGGAACGCCATCTTCCTTGCCCGCTTGAATCAGCGGGTCATGGATCGTCTTTAAACGTTCTTCGCCAAATTTTGC
>JAYWEV010000047.1:0-6878 GCA_043779145.1 Aestuariivirga sp.
TTTGGCAGAAGTTCGACAACCGTGCCCTCGAACTCCAGCAATTCTTCTTTAGCCATTAGATTCCTTGTCAAATTAGCAATTGGCGCCTCCTTTGAACCGGAATGGGCGTAAAATCAAGCTTTGCGACGATTATCCCCCTCGCCTTGGCTTTGGCGAAAATCTATGATCTTCTTCCAGAGTTTGAAAGGTACCGACTCAATGGGCAAATTGACCACTCATGTTCTTGATACCGCACTGGGCAAACCGGCGGCGGGGTTGCGCATTGAGGTTTGGCAAGATCAGTTGCTCAAAACTGTCGTGACCAATGCTGATGGCAGAGCCGATGCCCCACTACTCGAAGGTGATGGCTTTAACGCAGGTCAATATGAACTGCGGTTTTTTGCCGGGGATTATCTGCGCGCGCCGGGTTCTAAATTAGTTGAACCACTCTTTCTCGATGTGATTCCTATTCGTTTTGGAATTGCGGATGCTTCACAACATTTCCATGTGCCTTTGCTGCTGTCGCCCTTTGGTTATTCAACTTACCGGGGCAGTTGATGAACGCACTTGAATTTTTACGGCGTGGCGCGTTGGTGAGGATTGAAAAATTTGCGCCAGATCAAATGCTATTGGAATATCTGCGCCTTACTGAAAAATCAAAAGGCACAAAAGAAGGTTGCAACGAGGGCGACTGTGGTGCCTGCACAGTTGTGCTGGGAACACCGCATAATGGTGGCGTGCGTTATCAAGCAGTGAATGCCTGCATCCTGTTGCTGGGCCAAATTCATGGCAAGGAGTTGGTTACCGTGGATGATCTGGCGCGCGGTGGCATTTTGCATCCGGTGCAGCAAGCGATGGTTGATGCCCATGCTTCGCAGTGCGGTTTCTGTACACCAGGGTTCGTGATGTCGTTGTTCTCGCTGGCACATGAAAGGCTCAAAATAACGCGCCAAGATGTGGTGGAACAGATCGCAGGCAATCTTTGTCGCTGCACGGGTTACCGTCCAATTATTGATGCCGGGCTTGCAGCTTGTGACAAGGCCGATGATCATTGGCACAAAGCACAAGCCGAAACTTGTGCCGCATTAGAAAACATTAAAGGCGATTTATTTGTTGGAGATGCAAACTCATTTTTTGCAGCGCCGTCCACCTCTGAGGCTCTCGCCGATTTATGCGCCACTTATCCTGATGCCACAATCGTATCGGGGGCAACTGATTTAGGCTTGTGGATCACCAAGAAAATGCGCGTGCAATCGAAAATTATTTATACGGGAGCTGCCAAATATTTTTCTCAAATTGTTGATCACGGCGAGTATCTCTCAATCGGTGCGGGCACAACTTATGCAGATGCTTTTGAAGCGCTCGGAAAAATCAGTCCCAATTTAGGTGGCCTCCTGAAACGCATTGGCGCACGCCAAGTTCGCGCCTCAGGCACAATCGGCGGCAACATTGCCAATGGCTCACCCATTGGCGACATGCCACCTGCTCTCATGGCCTTAGATGCTACCCTGCATTTGCGCATTGGCAAAACCGAACGTACGATGAAGCTTGAAGATTTTTTCATTGCGTACGGCAAACAAGACCGAAAGCCCGGTGAATTGGTATGGCAAATTGATCTGCCCAAACCAAAGCCCAACCAAATTTTTAACTGTGCAAAAATCACCAAGCGTCGTGACGATGATATCTCAGCAGTCATGGGTGCATTTCTGTTCACCATCGAAAATGAAAAAATTGTCGCTGCCCGCATCGCCTATGGCGGCATGGCGGGCACGCCGAAACGTGCGACCAAAACTGAAGCCGCACTCATCGGTTTAACTTTGCAGGAGGCGAGGCACATCGTCCTTGATGACTACGAGCCGCTCAGTGATATGCGCGCCAGCACTGAATATCGCTCCAGTGCAGCCAACGCGCTGCTGCATAAGGCCTTGATGCAAGCAGCGGGCGAAACCGATTTGCAGGTGCAGATATGACGCTTGAAACCGTTGGCAAATCGATTGCCCATGATAGCGCAGAAATGCACGTGCAAGGCAACGCGGTCTATATCGATGACATGCGCGAACCCGAAGGAACCGTTCACCTTGCACCCGGTTACGCAAAGCTCGGTGCGCGCGGCAAAATCACCAAGCTCAATTTATCAGCCGTGAGTAGCGCTGCTGGCGTCATCGCAGTGCTGACGGCCAAAGACATTCCAGCCAAAAATGATTGCAGCCCGACGCTGGGCGATGACCCGATTTTAGCGGATGGAGAAATTCAATTTCACGGCCAAGTTATTTTCGCTGTTGTCGCCGAAACGCGAGACCAAGCTCGCCGCGCAACGCTCCTTGCTCAAATCGAAATCGCGGAAGAAACACCCGCTGTCACTGTGCAAGATGCTTTGAAAGAAGCCAAGCCAGATCTGCTTGCACCTTATGCTTTCAAAAAAGGCGCGGTGGCCAAGCTCATCAAATCATCGCCACACAAAATTTCCGGCATTTTCGAAATCGGTGGCCAAGAGCATTTTTATCTTGAGGGCCAAATTGCTTTCGCAATGCCCGCTGAAAAAGGCGGCATGTTGATTTATTCTTCAACGCAGCACCCTACTGAAATTCAACATGCGGTGGCCGCCATGTTGGGCGTTGATGACGCGAAGGTCACAGCCGAATGTCGCCGCATGGGCGGTGGGTTTGGCGGTAAAGAATCTCAAGCAACGCAATGGGCCTGCCTTGCTGCGCTGGCCGCACATAAAACGGGCCGCCCCGCGAAATGTCGATTGGATCGCGACGATGATATGATCATGACCGGCAAGCGCCATGATTTCCATGTCGACTATGCTGCCTCCTACGATAAAACGGCACGCATCACAGCTGTCGACGTGAGCCTGATGGCACGCTGTGGCTACTCCGCCGATCTCAGCAATGCAATTTGCGACCGCGCCATGTTCCACGCAGACAACGCTTATTTCTATCCGGCCTATAACATCGCCACACGCCGCCTCAAAACCAACACGGTTTCGAACACAGCGTTCCGTGGCTTTGGCGGGCCGCAGGGTATTTTGTTTGCTGAACAAATGATGCACGCCATCGCCATTCAAACCGGAATGGACGCATTGGACGTCCGCAAGCGCAATCTCTACGCACGCGGTCGAGATGTCACACCTTATGGTCAAAAGCTGCGTGATAACATCAGCGCTGATGTGATCACGCAGCTCGAAAAAACCTCGTCTTATGCCAAGCGCCGCAAAGAAATTGCGGCCTTTAACAAGACAAGTAAAGTTCTCAGAAAAGGTTTGGCGCTCACGCCTGTTAAGTTCGGTATCTCATTTACCTTCACGCAAATGAACCAAGCGGGTGCATTAGTGCATGTTTACGCCGATGGTTCAGTCCATCTCAATCATGGCGGCACAGAAATGGGCCAAGGGCTTTATGTAAAAGTGGCTCAGGTGGTGGCCGAAGTTTTTGGGATTGCACTCGATCATGTTGCGATCACCGCAACGACCACAGGCAAAGTGCCCAACACATCGCCCACAGCCGCCTCATCAGGCACTGACCTCAACGGCATGGCTGCGGCCAACGCTGCCAAAATCATCAAAGAGCGCATGACCGCGCACGCTGCAAAAATTTGGAAAGTGGCAAAATCAAAAATCATATTTACGAATGGCAAAGTGAAGTCGGGTCGCAAATCCATGAGCTTTGCCGAACTCGCCAAAGCCACGAAAGAATCGAAAATCTCACTCTCCTCAACAGGCTTCTATTTCACGCCAGAAATTCATTGGGACCGCGCCACTGGCAAAGGCATGCCATTTTATTATTTCGCTTATGGCGCGTCATGTTCCGAAGTGCTGATTGACACCATGACAGGCGAAATGAAAGTCACCCGCGTTGATATACTTCATGATGTAGGTCATTCATTGAACCCCGCAATCGACATGGGCCAAATTGAAGGTGGCTTTGTGCAGGGCATGGGTTGGCTCACGACTGAAGAATTGGTTTACGATGCAAAAGGCGTTTTGCGCACGCATGCTCCATCAACTTATAAAATCCCCTGCGCTTCTGATGTGCCAGAAGATTTCCGCGTGGCGCTTTATAAATCCAAAGGCAATGTGATGGACACGATCTATCGTTCAAAAGCCGTAGGCGAACCGCCATTGATTTTGCCGGTTTCAGTGTGGTGCGCGGTGATGGATGCTGTTGCATCAATCAAGCCCGGAGTGGTTCCAAAACTCGATGCGCCAGCAACGCCCGAAAATATTTTGCGCGCGGTGCAGTCGTTATGAATTATTGGTCTAAAATCATCGCCGCAGTTGAAAATCAAGGTACATGCGCTTTGGTCACTGTGACCAATGCAGAAGGCTCAACCCCGCGCGAGCAAGGGGCATGGATGATGGTGACGCCCCAAGGCTTTCACGGCTCCATCGGCGGCGGCACATTGGAATGGCACGCCATGGCCGAGGCGCAGGCGCTTCTCGGAAAGCCAGCAACTTACAAAGTGATCCGTAAAATTCTCGGGCCTGATCTGGGCCAATGCTGTGGCGGGCGCGTAGATTTGCGCTTTGAGAGTTTTGATTGTGAATCCTTGACTCAACTCCGCGATCAAGCTGCAAAACATAAAGAAGATTTCCAACACATTCACCTCTGGGGCGCAGGACATGTGGGCCGTGCCCTGGTTATGGCCTTGGCACCTTTGCCATTTCGCATCAGCTGGTGGGATCAACGTGCACAGGCCTTCCCATCTGCCGTTCCACAAAACGTCACTTGCCGCACGGGCAATCCAAACGGCATGGAAGATAATGCATTCGTGCTGGTTATGAGTCACAGCCACGCTTTGGATTTTGAGATTGTTGATTATGGATTGCGCAATCCCGATTTCCAATTCGTCGGCGTGATCGGCAGCCAAACCAAACGTGCCCGCTTCATCAAGCGTCTGCGCGAAGCCGGGCACGATGAAACTTCAATTACCCGCCTCACCTGCCCTATTGGTATTTCATCGCTCAAATCAAAACTTCCGGCAGTCATTGCGGCTGGCGTGGTCGTTCAAATGTTAGAGCAAGTCGAAATTCGTAATGCCATCATTCCCGCGCAACAGAGGGCCAACAACTAATGGATCCCTTTCTCGCTGAATGGTTGAACATCCTCCTGCGCTGGGGCCATGTGCTCGCAGGTATTTCTTGGATCGGAACATCATTCTATTTTGTCGCCCTTGATCTCTCATTGCGCAAAGCCTCCGCTATGCCAGACGGTGTTTCAGGCGAAGCATGGGAGGTGCATGGTGGCGGGTTTTATCATGTGAGAAAATATCTTTCCGCCCCCGAAGAACTTCCACCACATCTGATCTGGTTTAAGTGGGAAGCCTATCTCACATGGATCACAGGTTTTCTGCTGCTCATCATCCAATATTATATCGCTGCCGATGTTTATCTGATCGATCCATCAGTGATGGCACTCACATTATGGCAAGCCATTGGCATTTCTGTTGCTTCATTACTTGGCGGATGGATCATTTATGATGCGTTATGCCGCTCACCGATTGGAAAGCACACGGGTTGGTTGGCGCTTACTGTTTACGCTCTCATTATTGCCGCCGCATATTTCTTCTCTCACGTTTTCTCAGGCCGCGGAGCATTCATTCATGTCGGCGCATTTGTGGGCACCATGATGGCGGCCAACGTCTTTGCCGTTATCATACCAAATCAGCGCAAGATCACTGCAACGCTGCTCAAAGGCGAAAAGCCTGATCCCATTTACGGCATCATAGGCAAGCAACGATCAACACATAATACTTATCTCACATTGCCAGTCATCTTTATGATGACAAGCAATCACTATGCCATTATCACGGGCCATCCGCAGGCTTGGGCGATTGTGGGTCTCATCGTGTTACTGGGTGGTGTTGCGCGCTATTTTCTATTGCGACATGAAGTGGGCGATGAGATGAGTGAAATCGCTTGGACTATACCCGTGATCGCTCTGTGTCTTGCAAGTGTGATTATGCTCACTCAACCTCGGACTGTTACCTATACGGGCCCAAAAGTGGCTGACGAGGAAGCCTTGAACATTGTGCAAAACCGTTGCAGTTCATGCCACGCCGCAAACCCGACGGATGATAAAATTAAAGCAGCACCTAAGGGCATTATGTTCTCTTCCATCGAAGACATGAAAAAATACGCCAGACAGATCGAAACCCAAGCCGTTCGCAATAATGCGATGCCGATGGGTAATAAAACGCGCATGTTGCCAGAAGAACGCGCCAAACTTGGCGCATGGATCGCATCCCAATGATCACACTCGCTGAAATCAATCATATGACCGATGAAGCCTTCGTCGCGAAATTTGGCGAAATGGCAGAACACTCGCTATGGGTGGCCGAAGACGCAACGCTGGATCGGCCCTATGCAACATTTCCCGATATGCGCAGTGCCTTTATTGACGCTGTTTCAGATTCGCCACAGGACATGCAACTCGCTTTGTTGCGCGCCCATCCTGATCTTGCCACAAAAGCAAAGCTCACGACTGATTCAACCAACGAACAAAAAGGCGCAGGGCTTGATACATTAACTGCGGAAGAATTTGCGGATTTCACACGCTTGAATGAGCTCTATAAGTCTCGCAATGGCTTCCCATTCATCTTTGCCGTCAAAGGCGCAACCAAACATCAAATTCTCGCTGCCTTCGAAGCGCGTGTAAAAAACAACAAAGACTTGGAATTTGACACCGCGATCTTGCAAGTCTGCCGCATCATCAGTTTCCGACTCGAAGCGATGGTTGCGCCATGACGAAACTTCTGCTTGGCCAATTGGTTGCATTCGGAGAAACCGCGCAAGACCTTACACATGATTCACGCGGTGCCATTGTGATCGGCGATGACGGTCGCATTTTATGGCGCGGTTCGTTGTCACTTCTGCCCCGTGCTTTCGAATTCACCGC
>JAYWEV010000048.1:0-2569 GCA_043779145.1 Aestuariivirga sp.
GATGACGCGAATGGGTTACCTAAGCCCTATCTGATTTGGGATAGTGAACTGCGCGGCTTTGGCTTGCTGGTGCTGCCCACTGGTGTCAAGACCTACATCTTGCAATATAGAAATGGAGCGCGAAGGTCGAGACGGTTGACGATTGGTCGGCATGGCGCACTTACTGTTAGCGACGCTCGCGAGATAGCGCGAGAGGCGACAGTTGCTGTTGCAAAGGGAAATGATCCAGTTGCCAGCAAGCAGAGCTATCGTGAAGCTCCGACCGTGTCAGAGCTTTTGGAGCGTTATTTGAGCGACCACGTTATCCCTCACAACGCAGAATCTACGCAAAAAGATATCAGGGTCATCATTGATAAAAAGCTGAGGCCGTCGCTCGGAAACATAAAGGTCAATGATTTGACACGCGCCGATGTCGCCAAACTCCACAATGCAATGAAGAGTACGCCACGTCGGGCGAACTATGTCCTCGCAGTATTTTCGAAAGCTCTCTCATTGGCTGAGCTTTGGGGACTAAGGACTCAAAACAGCAATCCTTGCATCGGCATCAAACGATACCCTGAAAATCACCGTACCCGGTTTCTCAGGCAAGACGAGGTCAAACGCCTCCTTGAGGCAATGATTGAAGCAGAAACAGTTGGTCTACCGTGGAAAGTTGAAGGAAATGCATCGAAGCATCTAGCGAAGGAACTAAACCAGCGGACACAGCTTTCTTGGCAAGTTATCGGCGCACTACGCCTTCTGTTATTAACGGGTGCAAGGCTGAGCGAAATTACATTACTCACCTGGTCCGATGTCGATTTTGCGTCAGGGACAATTGCTCTACCAAAAATAAAGGGTGCCAAACGTCAACCATTTCCGGCCAGCGCTGCGGCTCTGGATATTCTAGCCTCCTTACAACGGATAGCAGGATCGGCCTTCGTATTTCCACGCAACACTGACAAAGCTCGTCCGATATCCAAAGAAGTTATGGAGAGTGCTTGGCAAAGGCTGCGATGGAGGGCAACAATTGAAGATGTGCACATCCACGACTTGCGCCATACAGTTGGAACCTATGCCGGGCAGGCCGGGGTATCAGGGTTCATTGTTCGGGACCTCTTGCGGCATGCCAATATTTCCACAACAGGTCAGTACGCGAACTTTGATGCCAATCCAGTTCGTGAAGTTGCGGACATCGTGGGAAAGCGTATCTTGGGGGCTGGCACAAAATCTAGGAATTCATGTTGATATTTACGAAAGGTCCAGAGGGATGGCGTATTATGGGTGCTGTAGTTCCAGGAAAATTAGCGTCTGCCCAATCAAACAGAGGAAGGCGATAGTCAGAGCCTTTGAAGAGTTTACCAACTGCATCACGTGATCGTGTCATCGAATAAAGGTTGCACATTTCAGCGGCTCATGAGGAAGCCTGTTGCTGGGTCAACGTGCGCAGGAAAACCAAGTTTGTTCATCACACTCCGACTGACCCTCACATAGTGCGTTTGATCGGACTGACTGGCCTTTCTGAGATTTTCCGTGGCAAAGTTCTAATCACGCGTTTTCAGCATCAGAACAAGAAGTGTGGCCTCAGAATCAATCCCAGCTTTTTTGGCCCTGTGGCTTTTAATCTGTTGAAATCGAAACATTGTTTCAAACCAACAGAATTGAGAGGCAGTGCGATGCCGCTGGCAAATCGCTGGGCGTCACTTACTTTCGGATTTCGCGTTCAATGTTCGGAGTTGGTTGGTAGTGGGTCAGTGAGTATTTCCGCTTTTAATCCGAAAGTTGAAGTTACAAGTACCACCAGTTCTTTCCGAGTCTGACCCATCACAGCCTTGGGGTGATTTCAAAAATGAACCCGACGCAATATGAGCTTCGACCTTCCACATGAGGATCCTAAATCGCCCGCATGGCCGTTGAGAGTGATACATTTTTTTTGCGCAATTGAAATCGAACAGCGATGCAGATGGCGACCAAACCTGTAAGGCAAAGGACGGCAATATAGCCCCAGGGAATGACCATCACATCGGGCGGGGGATCGAATACTTGGGTCATCAATTTGGTCAACATCCAAGCCAGCAACCATCCGATCGCCAAGCCTGCCGCTGTTCCTACGACATAAACAATCAATGCTTCGCTCCACACGAAGGCACCAAGTTGGCGTGGTGTGGCACCTATGGCTTGCAAAATAGCAAAGCTGCGACGACGCTCTGCTAGGCCTAATGCAAAGACAAGGCCTACGGCACCAGCGGCCAGAGGCAATGCAAAGGCCAATTCCAATGCTGTAAGGCTGCGCAGGTCCACCGCTACCAATGACGAACCAATTCTATGCACCGCTTCGCTGATGTCGCTGAACACAAGGCCTGACTTGCTTTTGGTGATGTCGCGCAAATTTGCTGCCAAGGCAGGAGGCGCAATAGAAGATTTGATCAGAACGATTTCGGATTCCGGAAATCCAGTCTTGGCCGCAACATAGGCGGCATTGACAATAAGGAATGAATCCTTTGGTGCCGTTGGAAACTCCCGTGCAATACCAACAAATTTAAAAGGCACCACGTGGTAGGCATGATCGCTCGCAAACTGTAGGCGCAAATTT
>JAYWEV010000049.1:0-6853 GCA_043779145.1 Aestuariivirga sp.
GAATCCTCGTTTTAAAGCTCGTCAGGGCTAATCCCCGTTCACGTTTATTTGTAAGCGCGCTGGGCACTACCCGGCGCGTTTCGCGTTTATTTATGGCGCAGAATGTGCCATGCTCCGCAAATGCGCAAATTAGTAATCTTATCGATTTTGTTAGCTCTGAGTTCTCCGGTATTGGCTGCCGGTGATGATGCTAAGCGATCTGACCAATTGGATAAGCTTTTTGGCGAGCTTCATCAGGCCAGCACCAAACGTGACCCAGATAAAATTATCGCTGATATCTGGCAGATTTGGGGCAGCAATGATTCTGCTACTGCTGAGCTTCTGATCCGCCAGGGCACAGCAGCGATGAACGCGCATGAATTTGATGCGGCGGAAAAAACTTTAATTCAACTGGTTGAAAGCTATCCCAACTATGCCGAGGGCTGGAACAAGCGGGCCACGCTCTATTTCATCATGGGCCACTATGATGCTTCGTTGACTGATATCCAACATGTGCTCGACTTAGAGCCGCGACATTTTGGGGCACTGGCTGGGAAGGCTGCAATCTTGCGGGCACAAGGCCACACGCGCGAGGCCTTGGGTGTTTTGAAGGAGGCGCTCGCAGTTAATCCGCATATGGCTTCGGTGCAGCAGTCGATCAAAGAGCTTGAGAAAGAGCAGCCTGATATTTGATTTAACTGAAGTTAGATTTCTTTGGGTTTTTTGCGGTCAAAAATTTATCGTATACACTTCTGAGCTTGTTGTTGTCGTAGCGCGCTGACGATTGGAAACCAAACGCCACATTATCATCGTTCAGATTGGCGACGAATTTTTCGAAATCAGTTTCGTTCATCGCAACATCGCCGACCGTCGTTTTTGTAAAATTGTATGTGACATTTGTGAAACGGCTTTTGTCTGGTAAAATATGCTCGGCATAAAGCCCATAAAAACTGCCTTCTGATATTGCCTGGAAACCAGACAATGCGGCGATCCAATGTTTCTTATGGCGTTTTTCGATATAGTTACAAAGTTCAATTGCGGTTTGGCGATCCCAAACAACGATATTGTTGGCGTGGTCGAAGCTCGGCGTATTGAGATCAATGCCTAATATTTTTTTGGCGTGATCGATGTATGGCGGTGGGTTGGTTTTGCGTGCCTTATAATTTTTTGGGCTTCGCCATAAAGGTATGATGTCGTTTTTGATAATTTTATCTAGCTTAAAGGGTCGAACAAAAAATAGATCTGAGTCAACCAACAACATCGTATTTTCTTTTACGAAGTTTGCCATGCTAAGTTTTACAAGTTGTTGAATGTGCCAACCAAAGATTGGCCCCGTGCGCCACGAAAACCAAAAATTGCCGCTTCGCACACGGCCAAGTTTGCCCATATAGCGGAGCCAAGGCGGCAAGATTTTTGTGTTCTCAATTACGGTTCGGCGTGGGCCAGTGAAGGGCGCAAACATCGCGTAGTCTGCTTTGCTCACCACCACATAGTGATGCCATTTGCCATCAACAAAATGATCCATGCTTTCGCACAGCAATTTGAATTGTTCGTAATCCAAATGATAAGTGGGCGTGACGATTGCCCACTTCTGCGCCGTTTCAGACATATTGCTTAAACGCCTTTGCCGCCTGGGCCAATGGTGGCGATGCGGAGCATGTTGGTTGTGCCGGGCGCGCCGATTGGCACACCTGCGGTGATGATGATGCGTTCACCGGATTTGGCGAAGCCTTCATCGAATGCAATTTTGCCCGCGTTGGCAAACATTTCATCCAATGATTTTGCATCCTCAACTAACACAGCGTGAGTGCCCCAAGTGAGTGCTAAGCGACGCGCTGTATTGATGATCGGTGTGAGCGCTAGTATGGGCATGCTCGGACGTTCGCGGGCCACGCGAGCGCCTGTGGAGCCTGAGCCAGTATAGCAAACGATGGCCGGCACATTGAGAGTTTCAGCAATTTGGCGCGCAGCAGCCGAGATAGCATCGGCCGCAGTGGCACCAGGTTCGGCGCGCTGCGAGTGGATGATGCCGCCATAGTATTGATCGCCCTCGGCAGACTGGGCAATCTTATCCATGGTCTGCACGGTTTTTTCTGGCCAAGCACCAGAGGCGCTTTCGGCTGAAAGCATAACCGCGTCGGCACCTTCGTAAACGGCCGTCGCAACGTCTGACACTTCAGCACGCGTTGGCACTGGTTCGGTGATCATCGATTCCAGCATTTGTGTGGCCACCACTACTGGCTTACCATATCGGCGGGCCATGCGGGTAATCTGCTTTTGACGCGCGGGCACGGTTTCGAGCGGAAGCTCAACGCCGAGATCCCCACGTGCTACCATCAGGCCATCAGAAATTTTCAAGATTTCATCAAGGACCGGAAGAGCTGATGGCTTTTCAATTTTGGCCATAACACCAGCGCGACCTTTGACAAGGCGTTGGGCTTCAGCCACATCTTCAGCGCGTTGCACAAATGACAATGCAATCCAATCCACACCTAAACTCGCGGCTGCTTCTAAATCAGCACGATCTTTTTCGGTTAATGCAGGGATGGCTAGTAATGTGTCAGGCAGGTTTACGCCTTTGCGGTTCGACAGCATGCCGCCATAAATCACCGTGGTATCAAGGCGGGTTGGCGTGGCCTTGGTGATTTCTACGCGCAAGCGGCCATCGTTCAACAGCAAGCTATCGCCAGCCTTTGCACCCGCGAAGATTTCAGGATGAGGCAGGTAGACGCGCGTGGCATCACCTGGGGTGGCGTCTGTATCAAACGCAAAAGCATCACCGGCATTAATCTTGACTTCTTTTTCAGCAAAAGTGCCGATGCGAATTTTTGGGCCTTGGAGATCAGCAAGAATGCCGATGGGGCGCTTCACTTTCAACTCCACTGCACGAATAAAACCATGCAGCTGTTTCAGCATGGCATGATCGGTGTGGCTCATATTGATGCGGAATACATCCACACCGGCAATGAACAGCTTCTCGATCATCTCAAGTGAATTGGATGCCGGGCCCAGAGTTGCCAGGATTTTGACTTTACGTTTTCTATGCAAAATTATTGACCTTGTGTGGGAGTATCACTGGCTTGGGTGGTTTTGTCGCCGGAGAGAGAAACAGTCCAGTCCGATTCTTCACCTGTATCAACCTCGAAAAAGCCTTGCTTTTGAAACCCGCGCTCTGTGCATTGATCAATGCCACGAATGGTGAATATTTTATCGCGGATGCAAATGATCGATTTTCCGCCCCAAGAGCCGCCCTTTTCATTATCAACCGCATAAACATAATAATAGCGGGCAATTAATGCGCCTTTGAGAAGGGGTAAGCATTCTTTTGATTTCACCGTCCACCAACCTTCTGATGCCCAGCCTTCTTTATCTTTGTAAGCAATGGCAACGCCCACGCGGCTTGCGGTGTTGTTGCATAGCTTCAAGTCAGCCTTTGCAGGTGTTCCGGCAGCGCTCAAGAGCATAAAGACCCCAAGTCCAATCCCGAAATTACGCGTCATGCCGCCTCCTTCAATTGCCGTTTCAAATCATACAAATCGGCATAGAACTAGGGCAATATGGTGACGGGTACAAGTGTTTGCGGCTGTGGATTGCGCGAAACTGCCATTGGCGTTCCCGCAGGTTACGCCTATGTAAGGCAAAATAGGATTTTGCCCAATGGCCCTTGATGACAAGACCAGAACCGAACTTGAAGCTGCTGCTTTTCGCCGCCTCATTCAGCATTTGCGCGAGAGGGAAGACGTGCAGAACATTGACCTTATGAATCTAGCAGGTTTTTGCCGCAATTGCCTGTCCAACTGGATCGAAGATGCGGCCAAAGAACAGGGCGCTGTTTTGACGAAAGACGATGCCCGCAGCCATGTTTATGGCATGCCCTATGACGAGTGGAAGGCCAAACATCAATCTGGCCCCGCTCAAACACTCAAAACCCCATCACATTAATTTTAACCATCGGAGACACTTGTGGCTGACATTACCAAATCCAATTTCGCTGAAGGCCAACTTAAAACCATCGTCGAACGCATTGAACGTTTAGAAGAGGAAAAGAAAACCATCGCCGCTGATATCAAGGAAGTCTATGCCGAGGCCAAAGGCAATGGCTTTGACATCAAGATTTTACGCAAAGTGATCTCTCTACGCAAAAAAGAGCCGCATGAACGCTCTGAGGAAGAAGCAATGATAGATTTGTATCTGGCAGCGCTGGGCATGAAGGTTGTGAGCGAAGCGGCTTGAACGAGTTCTGGTTTGACTCCAAAGTAATCTTTGGTAGAAGCCAAGTTGTAGAAATGGGGATGATTTATGAAAAAATCGACTGCGCCTAACCTTCATAAGTTTATGGATTATTCCTATACAGTTTTCAAAAATGATGGTTCAGCAGCAGCTGCGGCAATTGAATTTGTAAAACCTCAAAGCCGTGTTTTAGATGTTGGGGCTGGAAGCGGCGCTATTACGAAACATTTTGTTAAAAGCAACAAATGCGAAGTAACTGCCGTTGAATTAAACCCTTCGTCGGTCAAAAAACTCGAAAAATTCTGCGAGAAAGTTTTCTCGCTCGATATCAATACTCCGGATTGGTCAGATGCTCTGAAAGGCGAAGGAAAGTTTGATCATGTGGTGGCAACGGATGTTTTGGAACATCTTTACGACCCTTGGACAGTTCTTAAAAATATGGCTTCTTTGTTGAACGAGAATGGCAGCGTCATATTATCATTGCCCCATGCAGGGCACAGCACTGTGGTGATGAATTTTCTAGATGGCAACATTGATTACCGCGAATGGGGATTGCTTGATAAAACACATATAAGATTTTTTGGTTTGCACAACATAGAAGAGCTCTACGAAAGTGCTGGATTGGCGATCATCCGCGCGCATTTTGTTATTATTGAGCCAAGCCAATCTGAATTTGCTGACCGCTGGAAAAAATTACCTGCTCCTGTCCGTGAAATGCTTGAAAATCGTCCGGAAGCTCATGTCTATCAGGTTGTAACCGAGGCCGTACCGATTGAGAGAGCTAAAGAGAAAATTGATTTGAAAAATTTTCTCATGGGCGGAGTGTTCAAGCCAAAACGTAAATTTTTAGGTCTGTTTTAAGAATGCTAAATAGCGTTGCCCAAAACACGGCCAGCAATGATTATTCAAAAATAAAGTTGGTGGCGTTCTATCTTACGCAATTCCATCCCATACCAGAAAATGATGAGTGGTGGGGCAAGGGCTTTACCGAGTGGACAAATGCAACAAAAGCCCAACCACAGTTTACCGGGCATTATCAGCCGCATTTGCCAACTGAATTTGGCTTTTATGATTTACGTGTGCGCCAGACGCGGCGCGACCAAATTGCTGTGGCCAAAGAATTTGGTATTGGTGCGTTTTGCTATCACTACTATTGGTTTTCCGGCAAACGACTTTTAAATGCGCCGCTTGATGATATGTTGGCAGACCCCGAAAGTGACATGCCGTTTTGCCTGAGTTGGGCGAATGAAAATTGGACGCGTGCCTGGGATGCCTCCGCTCACAAAATTCTGATCGCGCAAAAATATAATAGCGACGATGATCTTGAATTCATCAAGTCGGTCGTTCCGTTCATGAAAGATCGGCGTTATCTTAGGCTCGATGACAAGCCAATCCTGATGGTTTATCGCCCTCAACATCTGCCCAACGCAAAAAAAAGTGCTGAAGTCTGGCGGAAACATTGCAAGGCAGTAGGAATTGGCGAAATACAAATTTTTTGTTGTTTCACTCACGGGAATTGGGAGTACCAAAAATTTGGATTTGACGGCGGGGTAGAATTTCCGCCGCACAATGCGAAGGTTCACAACGTGCAGAAAAAATTGCCAAAGCACGAAAATTATTCTGGTTATGCCTTTGAGTTTAAAGATTTGGCCAAACAGTATTTGGCGCACGACTACTTGGAAAAGAATGGTTTTCGTGGGGTGTATCCTTCTTGGGATAATACCGCAAGAAAAGGAAATTTAGCGACGATCACTTTGAATGGCACGCCAAGCAATTATGAGTTCTGGCTTTCACAAGCCCTAAAAAAAACTGCCATTGAGTATCCCGCAAAGGAACGATTGATTTTTATCAATGCGTGGAATGAATGGGCCGAGGGATGTCATCTAGAGCCTGATAGAAAATATGGACGAGCTTTTTTGGAGGCCACCTTATCAGCGAAGATGGGAAACTCGACTTTAGACAATTGGGCCAATAGCGGCATAGAGATTGATGGCCGATCACAATCCTTAAGAGGGAGACGCCGCTTGAGAGATTTCATACCAAAGTACTTGAAAGTTGGATAGGATTTGCCATGAACGAATTCTATTAAAGTGGCTTCAAGTAGAACTTGTCGTAGAATCTTGGTGAAATGCAACGAGATCAATACTCGATGAATTACTTCTTCAAGTATCCTTGGTTTACCGATTCAAATGGTTCTTTAAACGCAACAAGTCTTGGGCCCGGTTTCTGTCCATACCAGCGGTAGGTAAATCGCCCAATCTTAGACAATTGATCTGAAGCATCGCTGTGCCGCGTGTCGACCGATCTTTCGAGCAGAATTAGATTTCTTTTAAACCACGACAAAGAAGACAACGCACGTACAGCCAATGTATCTGCCAACTGCGGGTGCCACCCGAAATCTGCCCACAGCTTCAAAACTTCAGATATACTTAAGCAGTTGATGTGGCCGTTGCCCGGTTGACCTGGTTCTGCCATCGAAAATAATATTCGATCGTTGGCATGCACTGAGATCGCTTCAAAAAGCAGTTGAGTGTTTTCAGGTTTTACGTGTTCTACCACTTCCAAACATAAAACGAGGTCATACTTTTCCTTGCAGTTAAGTGGCTTTTCTAAATCAACCACAGCATATTCTTCGGCATTTAAT
>JAYWEV010000050.1:0-6852 GCA_043779145.1 Aestuariivirga sp.
CTTCAAACAAAAGCGGAATGGATTTAACAATAAGACTTTTGATATTTATAAATTTAGAAGCATGAAAGTCCAAAATAACGCCGAGGAAAAGACTTTGCAGGCCGTGCGAGGCGACGCGCGCATTACAAGACTGGGCGCTATCTTGCGCAGAACAAGTTTGGATGAGCTGCCACAATTGTTCAATGTTCTGAATGGTACGATGTCGTTGGTAGGTCCGCGCCCCCATGCGGTTGATCACAATGAGGATTATGCAAAATCAATCCGTGGTTATTTCAGCAGGCATCGCATGAAGCCTGGAATAACAGGTTTGGCGCAAGTTAAGGGTTATCGTGGCCTGACTGATACTTTGGACAAAATGGAAAATCGTGTGAAATACGATATCATCTATACGGACAACTGGTCCATTATGCTCGATGCAAAAATTTTAATAAAAACTGTTTTGGTATTTTTGTGGCCGAAGAATGCGCATTGATGCGACCTATTTTTATCGCAAGTTGTAACAGCACAAAAATACTTGACTTCGTTTGACGTGTCGTCAACTCATGTTGTATGATTTGACAAATTTTTTTATACCTGAGTGTCGCTGCGAGTTTTTAATGTTTGCAGTCTTGGCGGATTATGAATGGTGATCGTACAATGAGCCAAGGAATCGATTTCAAATATGTCTTTCGCGTTTTGCGGCGGCGTTTCTATCAGTTTTTTATACCTTTCATTTTGTTATCGGCACTTGGCACTGTTGTCGTCATGTCGTTGCCTGCAATATATTCAGCTGATGCAAAAATACTAGTCGAATCACAGCAAATTCCTGACAGCCTCGTGAAATCCACAGTTACTGCGCTGGCGTCTGAAAGACTGCAAGTTATTCAGCAGCGCGTTTTAACGCGTGATAATTTATTGACGATGGTCGATAAGTTTTCGCTATTTTCAAATCGGAAAAATTTATCGCGAACAGACATTGTGGATGTAATGCGGAACCGCATTATATTTCAGCCAATCGACTTTCAATTACCATCTTCCAAACGCAATGATAAACTTACCACTGCTTTCGCTATTCAATTTGATTATGAAGACCCAGCACTCGTTGAAAAAGTAACGAATGAATTGGTTAAATTTATTTTAGAAGAAGACGTGCGAACACGGTCTGGCAGAGCTTCAGATACAACAAAGTTTTTGCAAAGAGAATCCCAACGACTTTCAAATGAACTGGGTTTGGTGCAAAATCAAATTTCTGAATTTAAACTTCAAAATACTGAAACCTTGCCCGAGAAACTTGCGTTTAACATGAGTCTTCTTGAACGCACGGAGCGCAACGTTGGTGAGCTGCAGAAGGAATTGGCGAGCAATGACGAACAGCAGCGGCTCGTAAAATTAGAAGCAGAGTTTAAAGCCGCAAATGGGGGCCTCGGTTTGGGCGAGGCTGATAAGTCGGTCGCAAAAAAACTCGCTGATGCGAAGCTAGAATATAACTTGCGCAAAACAAACTTGGCCCCAACTCATCCAGAGATGCGGTTGCTAAAGGATGCAATTGCTGTTCTCGAAAAGCAACTCAAAGAAGCCCCGGTCGAGCCCGCAAAGGACGCCGCTGCCAACGCTCCAATGGGGGCAGAGGCTCAACTCTATCAAGCCAAAATTGATTCCCTTGTTCAAACGCGTAAAGTAATTGAAGCGCAGTTGGCGAAGAGTGTGCAGGATGCGGAAAAACTGCGTGCTGTTATTGTAAAAACGCCTGAGAGTGGTGCAATGCTATCAGTGTTGGAACGCAGACAAGCCACGTTACAAAAAGATGTTGATGTTATGGCTGATAAATATTCTCAAGCCCAACTCGGTGAGCGCTTAGAACAAGACCAGCAGGCTGAGAAATTCCAAGTTATCGAACAACCGGTTCAACCACAGTCGCCATCAAAACCAAAGCGCTTGCCGCTTTTGGCAGCGGTATTCGGCTTGGCACTTGCTGCTGGTGGTGCTGTATCGGGTGGGGCAGAATTGCTTGATAAAACAATCAGACGCGAAGCTGATATCATCAGTCAGCTCAAACAACGCCCCATTGTCATCATTCCATATATTAAAACAAAGTCGGAAGGGCGGCGTGGTTGGGTAAGGTTGTTTCTTGTATTTCTAGCGTGGTTGCTTTTGATCGCCGTGATCTTATTGGCGGTCAATCAATTCTACCGACCAGTTGATGAAATTTTTTATCGTGCGCTTGAGATTCTCAAATTAAATTAATAGAGCTGATGCTAACAGAAATGGATTTTACATGGACCGTATAAGCAAGGCCATTGAATTGGCAAAAGCCAAGGGTGCCTCGTTAGGGAATTCTGAGCCAAAGTTTAGGCGTCCCATTCCGATTGAACCTCCCGCCGAAGCTCAAAATTATACCCCGCTCGCTAATGCTCAACTCGATGAAAAACACTTAGAGTCACAACGCATCATTGCACATCAAACAGCACATCCAGCGGTAGCGGCATTTGATGTTTTGCGTACATCTTTGTTACAAGAAATGGATGCTAATGGTTGGCAGACACTCGCGATCTCGTCGCCAACAGCAAGCTGTGGTAAAACTGTGTTGGCGGTTAATCTGGCGCTGAGCATGGCGCGCGTTCCCGATCGTCGCGTAATCCTAATTGATCTTGATTTGCGAAGGCCTCGTGTTGCTTCTTATCTTGGCCTCAATCAAACCAATGGGCTTTTTCAGGTGTTGTCGGGTCAGGCACCACTCAAAGCCTGCCTAACGAATATCAGCATTGCAAGCAGTCAGCTCAGCGTTTTAGCAAATCAAAATCCGGTTTCCAACCCGGCTGAAGTGATTGGTTCTAAGGAAATGAAAAACCTATTGGTCCAAATAAAGTCAGATTCGCGAAAGCCAATCTTGATTGTTGATACGGCGCCAGTGTTGGCTTGTGATGACGTGTTGGCACTGCTACCGCGGCTTGATTGTATTTTGTTGGCGGTGGCTGAACGACAGTCTACCGCAGCAGACGTTACATCTTGTGAAAGGCTGTTGCAGAGCGCTAATTATCTCGGGCTGGTTTTAACCAAGTCTAGTGAGCAAACAGAAAGCTACTATTATTAGGCGTATGTATATTTCGTTAGGGGCAAACAAAGTGACTGTTTTACAGATTTTGCATTGGGATATTTCAAATATGAGAATATTTCCTATCGCGCTAGATCCGGCAACTGAGTCTGCATTACAAGTGGTTGCAGCATAATTATGTATGAATCGTTTTACGGACTGCATGAAAAACCTTTTGTCATGCAGCCCGATCCATATTTCATATATTGGAGTTATGGCCACCGGATGGCCTACTCCATGTTGGAATACGGAATTATCAATGCCATTGGGTTCACCGTCATTACGGGTGAAATTGGGAGCGGGAAAACCACTCTGCTTCGTTGTCTTCTCGCACATATGGATGAAACTGCCGTCGTGGGATTGCTCAACAGCACAAGGTTTGAAGAAACTGAATTGCTGCAATGGGTAATGATGGCGTTTGGTCAAAAATTTGAAAACCTTTCGAACGTCGCACTATTCAGGGATTTCCAAAATTTCTTAGTTGAACAATACTCGCAAAATCGTCGGGTAATTTTGGTTATAGATGAAGCCCAAAATCTGAATGCTGATATTCTTGAACAGCTCAGGATGCTGTCAAATATCAACACGGAAACAAATCAGCTTTTGCAAATTATTTTGGTGGGGCAACCGCAATTGAGACAATTGTTGCATGCCCCTCAGCTGAGGCAATTTGCGCAGCGAATTGGATCAGACTTCCACATTTCATCATTGTCGCGCGAGGAAGTGGAGTACTACATAGAACACCGCACTAAAACAGCAGGTGCCCCAAATCCGCTGTTTACGCCCGAAGCCGCCGCCATCATCGCGCACGCTTCGCGTGGTATTCCGCGCCTCATAAACCTGCTGTGTGATACGGCGCTTGTTTACGGCTATTCATTGCAGGCCAAAGTCATTACCAGTGAAATTGTCGAACACGTTATCGCGGAACGGTTCAACTATTTTACGTCTGGGAATGTGGGCGAAAATTTAGCGTTGGAAACACATACTAAAAATTAGGACATTGCAAAATGAATGACATAAAAAAGGGAATTGTTTTGGCGGGAGGAAGCGGCACGAGACTTTATCCACTTACACTTGCAATATCAAAACAGCTCTTGCCAATTTATGACAAGCCGATGATCTATTATCCAATTTCGGTCTTGATGCTCGCCGGGATCAGAGACATATTAATTATATCGACACCTCAGGATCTACCTTTGTTTGAACGACTTTTAGGAGACGGATCCTCGTTTGGTGTAACGTTTACGTATGCCGAACAAGCTAAACCTGCTGGAATAGCGCAGGCATTTACGATTGGCAAAAAATTTCTGAATGGTGAAGGTGCGGCACTCGTTCTTGGCGATAATATTTTCTATGGCGCTGGACTTGGTGCGATGTGCCGCAGAGCCAATGCTTATGAAGACGGCGCCACGGTTTTTGCATACCGGGTTCATGATCCTGAGCGTTATGGTGTGGTGGAGTTCGATCAAGATCACAAAGCTAAAAGCCTCGAGGAAAAGCCATTAAAACCAAAATCGAACTGGGCGGTGACAGGCCTTTACTTTTATGACAGGGACGTCGTTAGTATCGCTGAAAGCCTCAAGCCCTCTGCACGGGGTGAATTTGAAATCACCGATTTGAATGCTGAATACATGCGGCGTGGAAAATTGCGCGTTGAGTTGATGGGTCGCGGCTTTGCTTGGCTGGACACTGGCACACATGACAGCTTGCAAGATGCTAATAATTTTGTGCGCACGATCGAAGCACGGCAGGGTTTTAAAATTTGTTGCCCAGAAGAAATTGCGTTGGAAAATGGTTTTATGGACAGCGCGCAGATTTTAGCGCGTGCTGATCAATTGGGCAAAAGTGATTATGGCGCATATTTGCGCCGCTGTGTTGCAGACCGGCAGACGCACTAAATGGAAATTCGTGAGCTCTCTTTGCCGGGTGTCTTTGAAATTAACCCGAAAAAATTTGGTGATGACCGGGGGTTTTTCTCCGAAACTTATTCCATGGCTGCAATGGCAAAATATAATTTGCCCACGAACTGGGTGCAAGACAATCAATCATACTCGAAGCAAAAACATGTCTTACGCGGTTTGCATTATCAAGCCCCGCCCATGGCACAAGATAAGTTAGTGCGTGTTGTACGCGGAAGTATATTGGACGTGGCGGTTGATATTCGCGTGGGCTCGCCGCATTTTGGCAAATGGGTTTCGCTGCTTGTCTCGGCTGCCGCTTGGAACCAAATTCTTGTGCCAAAAGGTTTTGCCCATGGTTTTTTAACTTTGGAACCGGAAACCGAAGTCATTTACAAAGTAAGTGAATTTTACGCGCCGGAATGTGATCGAGGTATTCAGTGGAACGACCTTGCCATTGGAATAAATTGGCCGCTTGAAGGGCAACAGCCCGTCCTTTCAGCTAAAGACTTAATTGCAAAGCCTCTCAGGGATCATGATACAGGCTTTAAGTTTGGAGATGTTCATTCATGAAAATCATGGTCACTGGAGGATCGGGTTTTATTGGTTCGGCTGTTTGCCGCCATCTCGTCAATGATCTTGGCCACTCCGTTGTAAATGTTGACAAACTCACTTATGCGGCTTCGCCTGCTTCCGTCAGCGTTCTTGCCGCTTCTGCGCGGTATAAGTTTTACCAACACGACATCTGTGATCGTGCTGGCGTAGAAGCCATTTTGGAAAAAGAGTCCGTTGATGCCATTATGCATCTTGCTGCGGAAAGCCACGTTGACCGTTCTATAGACGGGCCGGGCGAGTTTGTTCAAACCAACATAGTGGGCACTTTCTCGTTGCTGCAAGCAGCGCGTAGTTATTTTGCAACACTCAGTTCTAGCAAGCAAAACACTTTCCGGTTTCATCACATCTCAACGGACGAAGTGTTTGGCGAGCTTCCTTTAGATGGCAGCCTGTTTACTGAGGAAACAGCTTATGCTCCGAAATCGCCGTACTCGGCTTCAAAGGCTGCATCAGATCATCTGGTTCGCGCTTGGCATGAGACTTATGGGCTGCCTGTCGTTCTCACCAATTGCTCTAACAATTATGGGCCGTTTCATTTTCCTGAAAAACTCATTCCGCTGATGATCATCAATGCCATCGAAGGAAAGCCATTGCCTGTTTATGGAACAGGCAACAATGTACGTGATTGGCTTTATGTTGAAGATCACGCGCGGGCGTTAGCAATGGTTTTGTTGCGTGGAAAATCTGGTGAAAACTATAATGTGGGCGGAAACAGTGAGCGCACTAACCTAGAGGTGGTGCACGCCATTATCGACAGGCTTGATGCTCTACAGCCAATAGCCGCTGGCCGTCGCTCTTTGATTACGTTTGTAAAAGATCGTCCCGGCCATGATTTACGTTATGCCATCGACGCGAGTAAAATTAAGCGTGAATTGGGGTGGTCGCCGGTTGAAAGTTTTGAAAGCGGCCTGGAAAAAACTGTTGCTTGGTATCTCGAAAATGCTGCGTGGTGGCAGGCGATAAGGGATAAAAACTATGCAGGTGAGCGTTTGGGCCAGAAAACGGCTTGAAATTGAAGAAAGTTCACAGCTTTTAACGATGTCAAAACGCCGCTATGCGTTTTGACTTTTCATAGAAAAGTCAAAATCGCCCTGTTTTTCGATTTTCGATCAACTTTTCCGAACTTTGACGATTTCGTCAAAGTTCAGGTTGATCTAATGATTGCTCTCTCGAAACGAAGCAGCTATAGACCGCCTCGCTGTTGGGGCGTCGCCAAGCGGTAAGGCACCGGATTTTGATTCCGGCATTCGGAGGTTCGATCCCTCCCGC
>JAYWEV010000051.1:0-2531 GCA_043779145.1 Aestuariivirga sp.
GGCTGCCGTGTTGCTTCGCTCAATGCTTCTTCAGCTCGAGCTGTTGCGGCATTTGCATCTGATGCATGTGACGGCAAACATACAGCACCAATCGATAGCATTGCCCAAACTGGTCCGTGCGTTGTTTCGATTACACTGTCTCTTACGATTGAGAGGAAGCGATCTAATGCAATGCGCAACTCATCATGGTCGCAGTCATTGAGAATGATGCCGAATTTTCCACCCGAAAACCTGGCGATCCCGTCGCCTGCGCGCATAACTTTACGAAGTCTGCGTCCGAGCGCCACGATAACTTCGTCAGCGACCTCAAAACCATAGGCTTCGTTCATAACTGGTAAATTGTTTACGGCTGCGATTGCAAATGAGCAGCTGCGTTTTTCTTTTGCTGCAACTGATATTGCTTCACTCAGAGCCGCGGTCATCCGGCCACGGTTCATCATGCCCGTCAAAGGATCGCAGCTCCCGAGGAAATTCAGTTGTTGGTCACGCCTATGGCGTTCATCAATGCGGCGGATTGTGCCAAATGCTTCAAGCGGTTGACCATTGGGCCCGGCAAACCAACGCCCCTGATCTTCAATCCAAACAGTTTTTGCATTGCCCCGGCCCTCGCTGCGAAACATATATTCGATATGGTATGGAACACCCTGCCCATCGTCGCGCGACTGAGAGTTCATCACGGTTTCGTAGCGTGATGTTATGTTGTCGACGTCCAGAAGGTTTGCAAAGAATTTGCCAGTCTTTACGTTCTCGACAGGACACCCAAGTATTTCTGGTGAATTTTCGCTCCAAGTCACTTCGTCACTTGCTATGGTCCAACTATAAGCGGCTTCACTCGCAGCTTTGATGGCGCGTTCTATATTCTCTGCAATCGGTCGGCTAGCAGCGGAAGCTGTTGGCACAGCTTCAGCCCGCGCTAATTGTTCAAATGAAAAAAGCTCGCCCAATGCAGTCGTCAAGAATCGCCTCCCCTTTTAGCGTATGCTTGCAACTTTGTTTCTCGGCAAAATAAGCCACGCTGCCGTAAACGATAAACGGGATTGGTAAAGAATCGTGCAAAAATTGTGGTTAATGAATTTCTGGCGTCATTTGAACCGAAAGGTGCTCCCTATGAGAGAAAGTTACGCATCCGCACAAAAACGAGACAGTTTAATGCAGTCATGTATCAGCGTTTGCACTGTTTTTTGCCTAATTTGAGGCCATATTGATGATTGTTAAGTTTGTGTAAACGATTGAAATTGAATTAGTATTAGGAGCCATGCAAAATTTGCAATGGTAATTTTGCTGCAATGCACTATGTATGTTGCGTAAGCGAAGAAGATGACTGAATAGAAAGGAACATATATTATGTTTGAAGTTCTCAAAACCCGTATCAATACCTGGAAGCGTTACAGCCGTACTGTTTCCGAACTGCAATCACTGTCCAACCGTGATTTGGCTGATTTGGGCATTGCCCGCGCCGATATCAACCGCGTTGCCAAGCAGGCTGTGCGTTCATAATGAAAGTTATCGGCTTTTTTGAGCGCCAACGGAAAATCAAGGCACAGCGTCAATCGCTCGCGCAATTGAAACGCCTCAGTGCCGCTGATTTAGCCGATATGGGAATCAAGCGTTATCAGCTTGATCAGATTTTGCAGGGCTAGAGCGTTTTGATTTTTCATAGAAAAGTCAAAATCGCCCTAAGCCATTATTGTCGATCAACTTTCCTGAACTTTGACGATCACGTCAAAGTTCGGGTTGATCTGCCCCCTGTAATAACAGAAGTTGGGCCCGGACAGTACGTTGTCCGGGCTTTTTTTATTGCTTAAATTTCATATTGCGGCAATCCGCCCCAACTGGCTGGTTGCGAGTCTCATTACACTGTGATAGCGAACGCCCGCGATCAATGTTTGGCCACAAGCCGAACACTTTCAACTTGAAGGTATTTCAGTGGCGGCAAATCAAACTATTTCGGGTGTGGCGGGGCGATATGCGAATGCGCTGTTTGACCTTGCATCTGAACAAAAAGCAGTGCCTGCAACAGCCCAAGGGCTGGAAGCGTTTCAAAAACTCATTGATAATTCAGAAGATTTGCAGCGATTGATGAATTCGCCGGTGTTTAAGGCCGAAGATCAAATGAGTGCTGTATCAGCACTTGCTGATAAGTCTGGTATTGGTGGGCTTGCTCTTAATTTTATCAAGTTGATGAGCGCTAAGCGTCGCCTTGCAGCTTTATCAGATGCGATTCGCGGCTTTCAGGCGCTGGTTGCCGATGCCAAGGGCGAAACTGTTGCTGAAGTAACCTCAGCTGAAAAATTATCACCCGCACAAATTACTGATTTAAAAGCCGCACTCAAAGCCAAGCTTGGCAAAGATGTGTTGCTCACAACCAATATCGATGCATCAATCCTCGGCGGTCTCATTGTTAAAGTGGGCACCACGATGATTGATAACTCGCTTAAAACAAAACTCTCCAATCTCAAGACTGCTATGAAGGGAACCGGCTGATTATGGATATCCGCGCCGCTGAAATTTCGACAATTCTAAAAAAGCAA
>JAYWEV010000052.1:0-17759 GCA_043779145.1 Aestuariivirga sp.
CTTCTAGGCAATGTAGATGAGATGCTTGCGAAACCTGTCGATATCCGTTTTCTTGACCTGCTGTACGATCGGGCCGTGTGATTGACGGTGGCAGGGCTATGTAATGTCGGCGATGTTGCGAGACAGAAATGGTGATTGATTATAGCCTCTCCCTGAGGATTTCGTAAGGTGCTCTTCCGTTGAAGGCACCTTGTGGCCGTGAGAGGTTATAGAAGTTCTCCCACTCGGCTAGCTGGACTTGTTTGTCGGCTTCTGGCCCGTTTGAGATGAACAGGAAAAGCTTCAAAGAGCCCGTGAACGGTCCTATTGCGGAAGTCGTCCAAGTTCGCACAAACAGCCGAATTTGACCCAAAGCCGAACTCGCAAGCAAAAAAATCGTGTCTATACTCTGACTCGGAAGTGAACCAAAAATCATTTGACGTTCTGTTATATTCGGGTTCTACCGTTCTTGATGGATGGAGCGTCATTTCTTACCGACTCGGAACGGCTTGAATTGCGGGCGGTGTTGCGACGTGTTCGTGGCGAAGCACTTGCATTGCGGCGGGCGAACATGCTGTTGCTTCTCGACAAGGGCTGGAGTTTTGCCGCAGTCGCAGAAGCTCTGTTTCTGGAGGCTGGTACGATTGAAGCAGTGCAAGAGGCTTACAAGAAAAACGGCATCCAAAGCCTTTATGCCGTTGATATTCCGGGACGCCCGGTCAAGTTAAGCCCGTCTCAGCGCAGCGCTCTGATCGTGCACCTTTCTACTGTGCGTTATGCCACGTCGCAGGAGGTGCGAGATCATATCGGCTCAGAATATGGGGTTGTTTATAGTCGTGCGGGGATCATCGGGTTTTTGAAAAACCTCGGCTTCGTACATCAAAAAACCACGCTTGTTCCCCCTGCTGTCGATGAGGCCATCCAGCAAGAGGCGATCAATGCCTATGCCAGCCTCAAAGCTGGGCTGCCTGCAGACGAGGTGATCATCCATGTCGATGGCATTCATCCGACACATATGGCAAGAACGGGGAAAGTCTGGGTCAAGCGCGGAGAGAAGCTGCATATCTTGAGCAATACCGGGCGGGGGCGCATCAATATCCACGGCGCTTTGAACCTCGCAACAGGCCAGTTCACGTTCATGAACAATCTGACGATTGATGCCCTCTCCACCATTCAGTTGTTCAAAAACCTCGAGGTCGTCTACAAAGACAAAAGCAAAATCCACGTTTTTCTCGACAATGCTCGCTATCATTACAGCAAGCCCGTGCAAGAATGGCTGAGACACAGCGCAAAGCGCATCATCCTGCACTTTCTGCCAGCCTATTGTCCGCATCTCAACCCCATCGAGCGGCTGTGGCACGTCCTGCACACGCGCGTGACACGCAACACATACTACAAAAGTTATAACGCCTTCTCAGAAGCAATCATGACTTTTTGTCGTACAACCATCCAAACCGATTGGCACAAAATCAAATCATACGTCACCGATAAATTCGGCTTAAAATCAAACGAAAATCTCAAGTTCATTTAATGGACGGGGTATATACCGCGCAAAGAATCCACTGAACTTATGCGCACCTGGGGCAATTCAGTTGACGAGCGGTTCCACGGTCTAGTAACTTCAAAAGATGATAATTCGAATTGGACAATGTCTATAGACTTTACCAATGAAGGCTATGTCAAAGATGACGATGCCAAAACCTGGAATGCGAATGAGCTGCTACAGTCTTTGAAAGACGGGACCGAGGCACAAAATGCTGAGCGTATCAAGCTTGGCATCCCAGCACTTGATGTCATCGCTTGGGTGCAAGCGCCGCTTTATGATTCAGCAAAACATCAATTGGCTTGGTCGCTCAAGGCTGTCGACAGAGGGGCTGACGCTGATGCGCCCGCAACGATCAACTTCAATACTTATGCATTAGGCAAGAACGGCTATTTCCAACTCAATCTCATGTCAAACGATAAAGAGATAGAAATAGATAAGCCAGCCGCCTTTAAGGTTGTTGGTGCAGTTGATTACAAATCTGGTAAAAAATATTCCGACTTTAAAGCAGGCACAGACCACGTTGCAGAATATGGTCTAGCTGCTTTAGTCGGCGGCATTGCCGCAAAGAAGCTCGGTCTGTTGGCATTGGGCGGTGTGTTTCTCGCTAAATCTGCAAAAATTATTTTTGCAGCAATCGCCGTTGCAGGCGGCGGCATTTTTAGAATCTTCCGCCGTAAGAACAATGATCCCCAAGTATGAAGCTTCTGTTTCTGCTTTTTTCTGGGGTTAAGTTCAGCAAACTGATTTTCTCTGTTGGCACCATGCTGCTGACCATTTGGGTTTACGCCCAGCTTTATGGAACTAAATTTGCTGTTGGTTTTGTGGTCATGATTTTGATTCATGAACTGGGTCACTATGCCGCCGCGCGCCAACGTAATCTGGATGTCAGCTTGCCAGCTTTCATTCCCTTTGTCGGCGCTTACATAAACTTGCGTGAACATCCTCACGACGCCGAGACCGAAGCCTATGTGGCTTTCGCCGGGCCCTTCGTTGGAACCTTGGCAGCCTTCGCAGCCTTCTGGCACGCCAATGCGACAGGCAATGATCTCTGGATGGCGCTGGCCTATTCTGGTTTCATGTTGAACCTGTTCAATATGATCCCGCTCTCACCACTGGATGGTGGGCGTATCACCCAAGTTCTGTCTCCGCGCATTTGGCTGCTGGGTGTACCGATGTTGATAGCCCTTTTCATGTATCGCCCAAGCCCAATGATTTTTCTGATCGGTATTATGGCTTTGCCAAACGTCCTGGCCGCTTGGCGCATGGGGTTTAAAAAAAATGAGCCCGACGGCTATCGCGACATCCCCGAAGCCACACGCTATGAATATATGTTGATGTATCTGGGGCTGACTGGGTTTCTTGCGATCATGACATATGAATCGCATTTGCTGTTGAAGCACGTATCTTTTTAGGCAGCTTACTTAATTTGCGAAAGCGCGCGTAAAATTAATTAAGGACTTGTTTTAAATATCAAATACCGTCACCCCGGCGAAGGCCGGGGCCGGGCTAACAACCAGCTGTGATCTTAGAAAGCCCAGTCCCGGCCTTCGCCGGGAAGACGGGTTGAGTGGGGATACACGATGTTTTGTTCTGAAATACTGTTTGTATCAAAATCCAATTTATCAAAGCTCGGGATCCTTGAACTCTCCTTCAGTTTCCCAATCTGGAATTTCAAAATCAATCGGCGGGCCAGATTGCAATAACCTCAAAAAATCTCGGCGCGAGATGCTTTGCTGAATTTTTGAATCTGAAGTAGATTTCGTAATCGTCACTGCCTCACGACGATGCATAATCATCTTCTGTGGCCCTGCGGTTTGGGGCAAGGCGCACGACTTCGCTGAACTTTGCTTTGGCATATTGCAGTTACCAGACGCAGGCGTGTTTGTTCATGGGCTGATCTTCAATCCTGACTGGTCAGAATTATGGAAAAAGCCAAACCAACCCGCTCTAGGTCCGCTCAGCATTTCCATCATTTTGAAATCAAAGGCACCGCGCGTGCATCCTACTGTGTAGGGAAAATCGGCTGTAGCGTGGTAGTGATACATCTTAACCAATTTACCATCTCAGACTAATTCGTGGCCGTGGCATTCGTCGAGGTCTTTGCTTTCGAGAACCCTGCCACCTTCGCCGGCCATGCCATAAATCCTAAAGCCGTCAACACTGTAACCAAGCAATGCCGAGTGTTCGTTTGCCGTGTGTCTATCTTCAAGGCAACCGCTTAGATTATGATAGTGATAAGCGCCTGTTACCTGCGGGTGGCCATTGCAACTGTCTTGCGCCTCATGGGCGGGTGCATCATGGCCCGGCGGGTCAATAGCACTGAATATTGAAACGCCGTTCAACATAATGCCAACGGCACCCGGCGCACAGCATGCTTTGGGCGCAAGCTGTGGATTTTCTGGCAGCGGAAAACTGAACTTCTGTTTCTTAATAGGATTTGGATTCTGGTCATATTTGAAGGCTTCGGAATTCTTGGCGATGGGAAAAACACCTGTGCCATGATCTGGCAGATCATTGCTGGCAAACACGCGCCTGTCACGCTCGAGTGTTACCTTGAATTCATGCGGCCATTTCACATCGCCTTGAACCACCACTTTCTTCGTGCTGTCCCAAGTCTTAACATCCGCATTCAACCAAGGCCCGTCCTTAAACGCACCACCTGCATTGGCCTCAATATGGCATGGCCAAATATAGCCTGCTTTGGGTGCATCCATCTTCAAGTTGTCGCCCAATGGCAAATGTTTCAAATCATGCGCAATTACCGACGTCGCCAACAAACTTCCAAAAGTGATGAGAAACAATCTGAGCATTCGAAACTCCGGTCATTGAACCAATGACGTCTTCGAGCAACTAATCCGTCGCAACAACTAACCAATACTATGCTTTCTCGTAACTTGGCCCAAAAGATTTTCAGTCGAAAATGCGTCGTTCAATTGTACCTCAGTCATCAACCCTCGTGCCATCACAACCGCGCGCAAAGATTGCCCAGTTTTCAGCGCTTCCTTTGCTACTTCGCTGGCGGTGGCATAGCCGACGTAGGGGTTGATAGCTGTGACAGCCACCAACGAATGCTCAAGCAGGCTTTTGCACCGTTCCACATCGGCCTCAATGCCCACAACACATTTCTCGCGCAGCACCTTCATGCCGCGCGTCAACATGCGCATCGATTGCAAGATATTGAGAACAATCACAGGCTCCATCGCATTGAGCTGGAGCTGGCCTGCCTCTGCCGCCATCGTCACGGTCAGATCATTGCCTATTACTTGATAAGCGATCTGATTGATTACCTCCGGCATAACCGGATTAACCTTGCCCGGCATAATCGAAGAACCAGCTTGAACGGCAGGAAGCCTGATTTCACCGAAGCCGGCCCGTGGCCCACTGTTGAGCAAGCGCAGATCATTGCAGATTTTGGAGAGCTTCACGGCCACACGTTTCAACACACCTGAAAATGTAACGAACGCTCCCATGTCAGACGTCGCTTCGATGAGATCGCCAGCACCAATCATTGTTTCGCCAGATATCGCTGATAGGTGCGCTATTACGCGTTTGGCGTAACCCTCAGGCGTATTAAGACCAGTGCCAATGGCTGTGCCACCTAGATTTACTTCACGCAACAAATTCGCAACTTCCGTAAGCCGGTCAGCATCTTCGCCAATCGTCACACCAAACGCCCTGAATTCATGACCAAGCCGCATGGGAACAGCATCCATCAACTGCGTGCGCCCAACTTTGATGACGTCATGAAATTGGGCGGCTTTTTCCAGAAAGGCGGCCTTTAGCGCTAACAATTCTTTGATTAATGCGGGACAGGCCCGAACCATCGTAAGGCGCGCTGCAGTTGGATAGACATCGTTTGTTGACTGGGAAAGATTGACGTGATCATTCGGATTTACCACATCATACTGACCCGCAGGCTTCTGTAATTCACGCAGCGCGAAATTAGCAATCACCTCATTGGCATTCATGTTGGTCGAAGTGCCCGCACCGCCTTGCAACATGTCGACAATGAATTGGTCATTGGCCTCGCCCGCAATGACCCGGTCGCAAGCGCGCAATATCGATTGGCCAATGCGCTGATCAAGCTCGCCTAATTCAATATTGGTGAGCGTCGCTGCTTTTTTGACCATCCCAAGCGATTGAATGAGCTCTGGATAATCGCAAAGCAACATCCCCGTGATTGGGAAATTTGAGGCTGCGCGCGCCGTGTGAACGCCGTAATATACATTGCTCGGAAGCTCAACCTTTCCCAGTGAATCAGTTTCTATCCGAGTTGTCGCCATCCTATTCAGCCGCCTCTAAATATTCTTCTATCGGCGGGCAGGTGCACATCAAATTGCGATCCCCGTAAACATTGTCGACCCGTGCAACGGTTGGCCAATACTTATCGTTGATGTAACCTTTCAGCGGGAAGAAAGCTAGCTCCTTTGAATAAGGATGCAACCATTCATCAAGCAACTCCCTGTGGGTGTGCGGAGCATTCTTCAATACGTTGTTCAACTTATCGGCGCGGCCATGTTCGACATCGGCAATCTCTCCCGCAATCAAAATCATCGCATCACAAAACCTATCAAGCTCGAGCTTTGCTTCGCTCTCGGTGGGTTCGATCATCAATGTATCAACCACGGGGAAACTCATGGTCGGCGCGTGGAAGCCGTAATCAGCGAGGCGCTTGGCTACATCGTCCACAGTGATGCCTGTGCGTTCTTTCATCCAGCGCAGATCAATAATACATTCATGCGCCACATGGCCTGAAGCACTTGTATAAAGCACAGGGAAATGCGGGTTCAAACGCTTGGCCATATAGTTGGCGCTGAGAATCGCGATCTTCGTAGCTTTGGTCAAACCCTCGCCACCCATCATCGCAATATACATCCATGAGATCGGAAGAATCGAAGCCGAGCCCCATGGTGCTGCAGACACTGCGTGCCTCTTCCGTTTATCGACAGCAATAACAGCATGTCCCGGAAGATGAGGAGTGAGATGCGCCCGCACCCCAATCGGCCCCATGCCTGGCCCGCCACCGCCATGTGGAATGCAGAAGGTTTTGTGCAAATTCATGTGGCACACATCAGCGCCAAGTTCCGCAGGTCGCATTAAGCCTACTTGTGCGTTGAGATTCGCACCATCGAGATAAACCTGTCCGCCATTACCGTGAATGATTTTGCAAATATCGATGATCGAATCTTCAAACACGCCGTGGGTGGAAGGATAGGTGATCATGAGTGCGGCGAGGTTTGCAGCATTGGTCTCCGCCTTTGCTTGAAGATCGGCCACGTCTACATTGCCGAGCGCATCACAAGCCACCACCACAATCTTCATACCGCACATCGCAGCCGATGCAGGATTTGTGCCGTGTGCTGAGGTGGGGATCAAACATACATCGCGATTTTTTCCACCATTCACATCATGATAACCGCGGATCGCCAGAAGCCCCGCAAACTCGCCTTGACTGCCGGCATTGGGTTGCAGTGACACAGCGTCAAAACCCGTAATCTCACACAGCATCTTTTCGAGGTCATCGAACAATTCCGCATAACCCTTAGCCTGTTCGACAGGTGCAAACGGATGCATATGCCCAAAGTTTCGCCATGTGACGGGGATCATCTCGCTCGCCGCATTGAGCTTCATGGTGCACGAGCCCAGAGCGATCATCGCTTGATCAAGCGCTAAATCCTTTGATTGAAGATGACGCAGATAGCGCATCATCTCGGTTTCGGAATGATAGGAACTGAAAACGGGATGCTTGAGATATTTCGATTGGCGCTTAAGCTGGGTTGGAATGCCAGCTGCAACCGCACCAAGCTTCGCACCGAAAACACTCAGCACACGGATCAAATCATCCTCGCGTGTGCTTTCATCAAACGCCACCGCCACTTGATTAGCATCCACCAACCGCAAATTTATTCTCAACTTCTTGGCCGCTGCCACAATCTTCTTGGCACCAGCAGCAGTGCGAACCGTCACAGTGTCAAAAAAGCTATCATTCACAATTGAAAACCCAGTAGCTTTCACGGCTGATGCAAACTGTGCCGCGCAATGATGTGCATGGTTTGCAATCGCGCGAATGCCGTCTGGCCCGTGATATGTGGCATACATCGCCGCCATCACTGAAAGCAAAACCTGCGCGGTGCAAATATTACTGGTGGCCTTATCACGCCTGATATGTTGCTCGCGCGTTTGCAATGCCATGCGCAATGCTCGGTTGCCCTTGGCATCAACCGAAACACCAATCAGTCGCCCTGGCATAACTCTTTTAAACTCGTCCTTGGTTGAAAAGAACGCCGCGTGTGGCCCTCCATAACCCATTGGCACGCCAAATCGCTGGGCCGAACCCAAGGCAATATCAGCACCCATTTCTCCGGGAGATTTGAGCAGCGCCAATGCCAGCAGATCCGAAGCTACAATCGCCAATGCGCCAGCACCATGCAGATCAGAAATTTCAGACGTGAAATCGCGAATTTGACCTGAAGAACCAGGATATGAAAACAGAGCAGCAAAAACCTTTACCGGCTTCAAAGCAACCAACGGATCACCAATTTCAATCTCAATTCCAAAACCACGCGCCCGTGTTTGTAAAACAGTAATGGTTTGCGGGTGCGTATCGGCATCGACGAAGAACACCTTAGAAGATGATTTAGCCACACGCTTGGCCATGACCATGGCTTCTGCTGCTGCAGTTGCTTCATCAAGCAGCGAGGCATTGGCAATTTCCATACCCGTCATATCAACAACCATTTGCTGATAATTCAGTAGCGCCTCAAGGCGACCTTGGCTCACCTCTGCTTGGTATGGCGTGTATGCCGTGTACCAGCCTGGATTTTCCAACACATTGCGCAGGATGACTGATGGCGTGATCGTGCCATAGTAACCCATGCCGATCATGGATGTGAAAACTTGATTCTTATCTGCCACCTTGCGCAAATGCGAAAGTGCATCACGCTCGCTCATTGCAGGGCGGAGTTCTAACGCACGCTTGGAACGGATTTTTGCAGGCACAGCTTTGTTGATAAAATCATCGAGCGAAGATGCGCCCAGTTCTTTGACCATGGCGGCAGTGTCAGCTGCGGATGGGCCAATGTGGCGCGGAATGAAATCAGTGGTCATGGCTTACCCCACAAACTTATCGTAAGCGGCCTTATCCATCAACTTTGAAAGCTCTTCGGGCTTGGCCAGCTTCACTTTGAAAAACCACGCCTCGCCTTCCGCATCACGGTTTACCAAAGCCGGGTCTCCGGTCAGCTCATTGTTGATTGCAACAATCTCGCCAGACACTGGCACATAAATTTCACTGGCAGCCTTCACACTTTCAACCACAGCGATGGAGGCATCGCACTCAACTTTTGCGCCAATCTTTGGCAGCTCGACAAACACCACATCGCCCAATTGTTCTTGCGCGTGGTTGGTGATGCCGATGGTGGCCACATCGCCATCCACCACAACCCATTCATGATCTTTTGAAAACACTTTGTTCATAGCAGTCCCTTTAACGTTTAAAATTATTTGGAATGAAAGGAAGTTTGATAATTTGCGCAGGCAAAGCCTGTCCGCGCACGATGAGGTTCACAGGCGTGCCAACATCGGCAAAGGCCGTTTCAACATAACCCATCGCAATCGGCCCATTCACTGTCGGCCCAAAGCCGCCAGATGTGATCACGCCAATCTGGCGACCGTCAGTGTATTGAATTTCAGTGCCATTGCGGGCAGGGGCGCGGCCCTCAGGTTTTATCCCCACGCGCTTGCGCAAAACACCCTGCGCCAATTCGCGTTGCACACGAGCGGCACCAATAAACCCACCCGTCTCGCGCCGCCTTTTGGCAATCGACCACATCAAACCTGCCTCATTAGGCGACGTGCTTTCATCCAGCTCATGACCATACAAACAAAGGCCCGCTTCAAGCCGCAATGAATCCCGCGCGCCTAAACCAATGGGCCGCACCAAATCATCAGCCATCAGCAAATCCCATAGTCTCGCTACATCTTTAGCAAAAACCGAAAGCTCAAATCCATCTTCACCCGTATAACCAGACCGTGAGACATGAGCGGCAATGCCTTCAATATCCAGCGGTGCATAGTGCATGAATTTAAGATCAGCAGCAGCGGGCGCAAATTTTTCGAGAACTTCGACAGCCCTCGGCCCCTGCAAAGCGACCAATGCCATGTCTTCGCCCTTTTGCAGTTTTAAACCAGCGGGCAAATGCTTTTCAATATGCGCATAATCAGCATCTTTGCGTGAAGCATTGACCACGACATAAAGCCAGCCCTCATAATTTTTGTAAGCGGCTCTCGTGATCATCAGATCATCAAGAATTCCACCATCCTTATTCAATAATTGCGAATAACGTTGTTGATTTGGTGCCAGGCCCGCAATATCCGCAGGCACTAATTTTTCCATGGCGTACGATGTGGTTTCAAAATCAGGGCCAACAATAAAACATTGCCCCATGTGCGACACATCAAACAGCCCCGCATTTGTCCGCGTCCAGTTATGTTCGGCCATAACCCCCGTTGGATATTGCACCGGCATTTCGTAGCCGGCAAAAGGCACAAGCTTTGCGCCTAGAGCTGTATGCGCTTCATAAAGTGGGGTGCGTTGAAGGGTTTCGTTCAATGTATTGTCTCCTGACAAGCTACGGCACAACCCAGTGCATACTGAGTCTGCCCTCTCTGTCAGGAACCTGAGAGTTTTCGCACGGTCGTCACTCTGACACGACCCTGCTTTCTCCTTCGGTGAGCGGTGGGCCGATAAGGCCCAACCTCTGCTCTCCAGATTTAAATTTCACCAAGCGGTCCTTTTGCCTGAGAGTTTCCGGGGCGGTTGCTCCTTCGGCGCTGGACGGTAAAGCCCAGTCTCTCCCGCTATGGTGATTTACGCGATTGGTTGGAGGTTAGGCTTGCTTGCCATAAAGTCAAGACGGTGCAAATTGAGATTGAGGGCTTGGCGCAGTTTGAATTTCAAACCTCTTATTTTCACAACTTCGCCTAACGCGTTGCACACTTTTCGGAGCTTCAGTACTATAAAAAATGAAGGAGAAGCTGCAACTTGGTGCAGGGAGAGCGTCAAAATGGTAATACTCTGTGGCTGTCATTGTGGCGCGGTTCGTTACGACGTTGAAGGCGAGGTAATGACGCACGTGCTGTGTCATTGTAGCGATTGCCAGCGAAGCGCCGGCGCGCCAATGGTGGGCTGGACGATGTATAAGCTCGGTGCAGTCAAGGTCACAAGCGGAACACCAAAAATCTACGAGTCGTCAGAACATGGCCGGAGACATTTTTGTCCTGATTGTGGAACGGGCTTATTTTATACCAATGCTGAAATACTTCCTGGGATCATCGACATCCAGAGCGCAACTTATGACAATCCAAACCTTGTCCCCGCTCAGGTTCATTTTCAGGTTGCAGAGCGTATCGAATGGATGGAACATGCGCACGGATTGCCGAAGTTTGAGCGCTATCCGCCGCAAAATTAGTAAAGTGACATAGAAGTGGATTAATGTGGCCCTTAAGGAGCGCGGTAAAGTTCAGCATTGCAATAGCAAATGGAGTTTTCAATGCGCCCGCGAAATGCAAAACGCCACAGATTCGAGCAACGCCGTCTTCCATTCACTATCCGGAAAAATTGCCAGTGCATCACAGGCCATTGATCCATAATGCCGTGCGCGTTCAATCGTGTCGGCAATGGCACCATGGCGTTCCATCAATTTGGTGGCATAAATCAGATCATCGTCGGTCTGATTGCCTTCTTCCATCACACGCTTCCAGAAATTGCGCTCTTCTTCAGCGCCGCGCCGAAATGATAAAACCACGGGTAAAGTAATCTTGCGCTCGCGGAAATCATCGCCCACGGATTTGCCGAGCGAAGCCTGCTTGCCAGAATAATCCAGCGCATCATCCACCAACTGAAACGCAATCCCCAAATTGCGCCCAAAGGATTCCAAAGCTTCCTGCGCATTGCGTGGGCGGCCAGCAATCACGCCACCAACTTTTGCTGCAGCAGAAAACAGAGCTGCCGTTTTAGCGCCCACAACCTTCAAATATGAATCTTCAGTGGTCGACGTATCTTGGCTAACCGAAAGCTGCAAAACTTCGCCTTCAGCAATGGTGCATGCCGCCTCAGACAAAATCCGCAAGCAATCGAGAGAACCTGTCTCCACCATCATCTTGAAAGCTTGGCCCAACAAATAATCGCCGACCAACACTGAAGCCTGATTGCCCCAGATGACGCGTGCTGCCTGCTTGCCGCGCCGCAAATCACTTTCATCAACCACATCATCATGCAGCAATGTGGCCGTGTGCATAAACTCCACACTCATAGCGAGTTTGAGGTGGTGCAGCCCGGTGTAACCACACATCCGCGCCGCTGCGATGGTCAACATCGGCCGAATACGTTTGCCACCGGAATTAATCAAATGGCCAGCCAGCTCTGGAATCAGCTCCACATGGCTCTGAGCTTTCTCTAAAATGAATTCATTCACCAAGGCCATATCGGAATTTGTCAAAGCCACCAGCGAGTCTAAACTCGCGGTCTGCCTCTGCCCACCCTCAAATGCGATGACGACGCCCATGTTGCACCTGCTCATTAATTGCGCTTAAATAGGAACCTTCCACAGCACAATTCAAAGGTGACCCATTGCCGCGTCTTAATATCTTTTAAACGGAGTAAGCCGTAGTAACCTTTCGCTAACCATCTTGCCGCTAGGTTTGCCCACAATATGCAACTTGCCACTGAATCATCGCAGACGACTGCTCGCCCCGCTGGAACAGCCACAGCCACGCCTTCATCTTTAACTGATGATGCGTTTCTCGGCGGCCGCTTGCAAATTCTGCAGCCGGAGAAAGGCTATCGTGCTGGAATTGATGCAGTATTTTTAGCAGCCAGCATTCCTGCTGTGGATGGCGAAACAATTTTTGAAGCAGGCATTGGCGCTGGCGTTGCTGCCATGTGCTTGTTAGCGCGCAACCCTCTATTGCACATCACTGGTATTGAACTCAATTCGCGTTACGCCGTTTTGTGTGAGCAAAACGCAAAGCGCAACAAGCTCACTGATAATCTTCGCGTCATCCATGGCGATGTAAAAGACGCGATGCGCCGCGACTTGGCGCATATGCCAGAACATGGCTCCTTTGCCCATGCGTTTGCCAATCCTCCTTATTTTGAAGATGGCAAAGTTACTCAGTCTCCGTCGCTGCTCAAAGCTGCTGCCCATTCATTTGGTCCAGATGATCTCGAACTCTGGATAAAGCTGCTCCATGCCATGGTCACATTGCGCGGCACTGTCACCTTGATCCACCGTGCAGAGACGCTTGGAAAACTGCTGCAAGGCATGGAAGGCAAATTTGGCGACGTCCGCGTGGCTCCGCTCTATGCCCGCGAAGGCACTGCCGCTTCGCGCGTGATCGTGCAAGGCGTTAAGGGCTCCAAAGCTCCGATGCAATTACTGCCAGGTTTAATTTTGCACGAACAAGATAATGGTTTCACGCCAGATGCCGAAGCGGTGCTGCGCGACGGAGCCGCTTGGCGTTTGCGCTAACTTGATATTTGCTGTTTTCAGCCTTACATGGGCGCATGTTTAAAAAACTTCGCAAATTAATTCCCTCCCGCTTTCGCAAAAAAACCCACACCATAAATATCGTCCGGCTTGAAGGCATGATTGCCGCCGAGGGTGGCATTGGTGGTGGCAAGCGGTTGAACGGAAAATCGCTGGAACCGCTTTTAAAAAAGGCATTTAAAAAAGGCGTCTCCGGCGTTGCCCTCGCCATCAATTGTCCCGGTGGCTCGCCTGTGCAGTCGGCCATTATCGCAAACCGCATTCGCGCACTTAGCTCTGAAAACAAAATTCCGGTCTACGCATTTTGCGAGGATGTTGCCGCATCAGGCGGATATTGGCTCGCGTGCGCAGCCGACGAAATCTATGCCGATGAAAACTCTATTGTAGGGTCCATTGGTGTGGTTTCAGGTGGTTTTGGTTTTCCAAACGCGATGAAAAAATATGGCATTGAACGACGCGTGCACACGTCTGGTGAAAGCAAGTCCATGAACGATCCGTTCAAACCTGAAAAGCCTGAAGACATAAAAAAGCTGAAATCGATGCTTTCAGAAATGCACGAAACGTTCAAAACCGAAGTGCGCGCGCGCCGCAAAGACAGGCTGAAGGAATCAAAAGAGCTATTCTCTGGTGCGTATTGGACAGGCCGCAAATCCCTTGATTTGGGATTAATTGATGGCTTGGGACATCTTGATGAGGTTTTGAAACGTAAGTTTGGGGATAAGATTGATCTGGTCGAAATTGAAGCGCCTAAGGGTTGGGGCTTGAAAAGGCTAGGTTTTTCGGCTGCCACAGAAATGCCCGAAGCAATTCTTAACACTCTTGAACAGCGGGCATTGTGGCAACGTTTCGGTTTGTGATAGTCTGTTGACTTATAAGAGGTGCTAATATGGGTATTTTAAGAACAGCTGCTTTGATGATTTTAGGTTGGATAGCGCTCAAGACAATGAAGCGCGCTCTGGAGAATCTTGAGGCACAACGCGTTAAAGCTAAGGTGAGACAGCCTCAGCCACAAGCCAAAGACATGCCGCGCTTGCGTCTTGATCCGGTCACCGGCGTTTACGTGCCTGAGGCTTAATACAACTTCAGTCGGTTATCCCTATTACCTAGTGTTCGTCAGAACCAAAGGGCCCTCATCCGCCCTTCGGGCACCTTCTCCCATTTGCCAAGAGGTAAACGGGCGAAGGCGATAATAATTGTGAACGGTGCTTGACTTATTAGCCTTCTCCCGCTCGATCTTGCGTGGGAGAAGGTGCCCGAAGGGCAGATGAGGGCTCTTGGCCGCGAGTCCAGAATCCCGATATTATAGCTTCACCCCCCATCCATAATGTTCTAAGCACCGCCCATTGCAACATAAGAATTCGACATGCCCCTGAATCCGACTAAATCCTTTCAAGACTTGATTTTAACCCTCCATAATTATTGGGCCGAGCAGGGCTGTGTGATCCTCCAACCCTATGATATGGAAGTTGGCGCAGGCACGTTCCACCCCGCCACAACATTGCGCTCCGTCGGCCCCAAGCATTGGGCAGCGGCTTATGTGCAACCCTCGCGCCGCCCCAAGGATGGCCGCTATGGTGAGAACCCAAATCGCTTGCAGCATTATTATCAATATCAAGTCATCATCAAACCATCGCCACCAAATTTGCAGGAACTCTATCTCGGGTCGCTGAAAGCCATAGGCATCGATAGCGCGTTGCATGATATTCGCTTTGCCGAAGATGATTGGGAAAGCCCAACGCTAGGTGCGGCTGGCCTCGGCTGGGAAGTGTGGTGCGATGGCATGGAAGTTTCGCAATTCACTTACTTCCAGCAAATGGGTGGCATGGAGTGCAACCCGGTTTCTGGCGAGCTCACTTACGGCCTCGAACGCTTGGCCATGTATGTCCAAGACGTTGACAATGTTTATGACTTGAACTTCAACGGCCGCGATGCAGGGCATGGACGCATTTCTTATGGTGATGTGTTCCTGAAAGCCGAGCAAGAATATTCGCGCTATAATTTTGAAGAGGCAAACACCGAGGCGCTGTTCACACGTTTTGCCGAATGCGAAAAAGAATGTCAGGCGCTGCTGGCGCATAATGTCGAAGCTGGCAAGCCCACTCTGGCCTTGCCCGCCTATGATCAATGCATCAAAGCCTCGCACACGTTCAATTTGCTGGATGCGCGTGGTGTTATCTCGGTCACCGAACGCCAAGCCTATATCGGGCGCGTGCGCGAACTTGCCAAAGCCTGCTGCGTAGCGTGGAGTAACACAGCGGGAGGGAGCGCATAATGGCCGAATTTCTCCTCGAACTTTTCTCCGAAGAAATTCCGGCGCGCATGCAATCCAAAGCCGCCGATGATTTGAAGACGATTGTAATCAATGCGCTGGTTGAAGCGGGCCTCACCTATGAGGGCGCGCAAGTTCACGCCACACCGCGTCGTTTGGTGCTATCGGTTGAAGGCCTCAACGTTAAGGCTGCTGATACAAGCGAAGAACGCAAAGGCCCACGCATTGATGCGCCGCAGCCCGCTATTGATGGTTTCCTTAAATCCACAGGTCTGCGTCTTGATCAACTGACCATTCAGGAAGACAAGAAAGGCAAATCCTATATCGCCATCATTAAAAAATCAGGCCGCACCGCAACGGATGTGATCGCCGAAATCGTGCCACACATGGTGCGCAATTTTCCTTGGCCAAAATCCATGCGCTGGGGTTCGGGCACACTGCGCTGGATTAGACCTCTGCAAAGCATCCTCTGCACCTTTGATGGTGAAATAGTTCCGTTTGAAGTCGAAGGCATCAAGAGTGGCAACACCACTATGGGGCACCGCTTCTTGTCGAGCGGCGCCATTGAAGCCCGCCGCTTTGATGATTATGCCGGGAGCTTGCACAAAGCCCATGTGATTGTTGACGCAAACGCCCGCATGGAAACCATTCGTGCCGATGCCAAAAACTTGGCCTTCGCCCAAGGCCTCGAAATGATTGAGGATGAAGCGCTGCTCAAGGAAGTGGCGGGCCTCGTGGAATGGCCCGTGGTTCTGATGGGTTCGTTTGATAAAAATTATTTGAACGTGCCCGAAGAAGTGATCATCACCACGATCAAGAACAACCAAAAATGCTTCTGCCTGCGGGCTAAGGATGGCAAGCTGTCAAACCACTATCTGCTGGTGGCCAACACCATTGCAAGCGATGGCGGCAAGACCATCATCCACGGCAATAACAAAGTGATCGCCGCAAGATTGTCCGACGCCAAATTCTTCTGGGATCAAGACCGCAAAGTGAAGCTCGAAGATTTATTACCGAAGCTGGATGCCATTACGTTCCATGCGAAACTGGGCAGCCAAGGCGAGCGTGTGAAACGCATCGAAGCGCTGGCTGGTGAAATCGCCAAAACCATTGGCGCTGATATAGATAAATCAAAACTCGCAGCACGATTGGCCAAGGCCGATCTCGTCACCGGCATGGTCGGCGAATTCCCCGAACTCGAAGGCCTGTTGGGCCGCTACATTGCACTGGAGCAGGGAATTGATGAAGAGGTGGCCGATGCCATTCGTGATCATCACAAGCCAAAGGGGCCAAGTGACTCAATTCCGGTTTCGAAAATTGGTCAAGCTGTGGCTTTGGCGGACAAGTTAGATACGCTGGTTGGTTTCTGGATAAATGATGAAAAGCCAACAGGGTCTAAAGACCCTTACGCTCTTCGTCGCGCAGCGCTTGGGGTCATTCGTATCATCACGATGGCTCACCTGAGAGTTAAGTTAACGCCAAAAGCCGCCATAACGGCGGGCCAATTGAGGGGCTACGAACTAACTGTTGAAGAATTCGCTTTTGCAAACAAAGTAAGAAATACACTTCCCACAGTTATTGCTCAAAATGTTTTGAAAGAATTGGAACCACTAACAGAGGCCTATGTAAAAGAATATAAACAAACTACGGAAAATCAGACATTTTCTGCTTGGACAGACCTCCTCACCTTTTTCGCCGACCGCCTGAAAGTCTATCTCAAAGACCAAGGCCAACGCCATGATCTCATCGATGCTGTGTTTGCGCTCGGCGGTCAGGACGATTTGCTGATGGTGGTGCGCCGTGTGGAAGCGCTGTCAAAATTCCTTGAAACCGATGATGGCAAAAATCTGTTGGCTGGTGTGAAACGCGCCGCCAATATTTTGCGCATCGAAGAAAAGAAAGACGATAAGAAATATTCAGGCGATGTGAACCCCGCCCAACTGATCAAAGGCGAAGAAAAAGCCCTGCATTCGGCCATCAGCCAAGCCTCGGCTCTGGCGCGCAAAGCCGTGGAGCATGAAGATTTCGAAGGCGCCATGCGCGCCATCGCCAAACTGCGCGCCCCCGTGGATGAATTCTTCGACGGCGTGATCGTAAATGATAAGGACGCCACCTTCCGCGAGAATAGGTTACGTCTGTTGAACCGGATTAGGGAAGCAACCGCCGAGGTTGCGGATTTTTCGAAAATTGAAGGGTAATCGTCCTCTCCCGCTAGCGGCAGAGGACAAACACAAAACCTCACGACCGAGGTTGCGGACTTTAGCAAGATTGAAGGGCAGCACTTACCTGATGCCCCACTACCAACTCTCTCCCCTCGCGCTACCACATTCACACATCTCGCATTTGCACTGTGTCCTGATTTCTGATTCATTTGGCACAAGTGATTTGGGAGGATGTTATGGAGATGATTTCGCTG
>JAYWEV010000053.1:0-17732 GCA_043779145.1 Aestuariivirga sp.
CTCCTCCCTTCTCCTCCGGAGAAGGTACCCCGAAGGGGGGGATGAGGTCCCTAGCCTCACGCTCAATGCTTACAACAGCCACTTCTCCGCCCTCCCCAAATTAATCCGTACACAGATCACATCCCAATGGGGCGACCCCGAATCCGATCCACACTTCTCCCATGGCGCATTCCACCTTGCCATCAACCTTTATGGTAACGTCGCGGTGGCCATCCAACCCGCACGCGGTTATGGCATCGATCCGAAATCCACCTATCACGATCCAGCACTCGTGCCCCCGCATTTCTACCTCGCCACCTATTTTTGGCTGCGCCATCACTTCAAAGCTCAAGCCATCATCCACAATGGCAAACACGGCAATCTCGAATGGTTGCCCGGTAAAGCCGTGGCACTTTCGCAGGACTGCTATCCCGAAATCACCCTAGGCCCAATTCCGCAACTCTACCCCTTCATCGTCAATGATCCGGGCGAAGGCACACAAGCCAAACGCCGCACGTCAGCAGTGATCATCGATCATTTGACGCCGCCACTCACACGAGCAGAATCTTATGGCCCGATGAAAGACCTCGAAGCGCTTGTCGATGAATATTATTTAGCATCAGGTCTCGACCAACGCCGTATCGCCACATTGCGTCAGCAAATTTTTGATCTTACAGCCTCAACCAAACTCGACAAAGATGCAGGCCTGAGTGGAACCGATGATAGCGACTTACAAAAACTCGACTCGTTCCTCTGCGATCTCAAAGAAGCCCAAATCCGTGACGGTCTCCACATCTTGGGAAAGTCTCCGACTGGCCAACAAGAAACCGACCTCCTTGTTGCCCTCACCCGCGTCCCACGCGGCCTTGGCGAAGGTGGAGATGCGTCCCTCATCCGCGCTCTAAGCAGGGATTTTGGATTTACATCATTTGATCCACTGACGTGTAAGTTCGAGGAACCTTGGAGACTCGAACGACCTACGGAGTTGTTAAAGCTTACAAGCGAACCTTGGCGGACAAATGGGGATACAGTTGAAAGGTTGGAAATCTACGCTTCAACTTTACTGTCGTCATTCCCGCGACGGCGGGAATCTCTGTTGAGCAACGCAAACGCAGATTCCCGCCGTCGCGGGAATGACGAATTAAGTGAAGTCCTCAACTCAATTGTCTCCACCATCCGCCCCGCCCTTGCCGCCTCCGGCCCCAATGAAATTGCTTCCCTCCTCAAAGGCCTCGCAGGAAAACGCGTCGCCCCCGGCCCCTCCGGCGCACCCACGCGTGGGCGCTTGGACGTCTTGCCCACAGGCAAAAACTTCTTTTCCCTCGATAACCGCACCGTGCCCACCCCCACAGCATGGACGCTCGGCCAGAAATCTGCCGAAGAACTCCTCAAGCGCCACTTCCAAGACACAGGCCAACACCTTAAAAACGCTGGCCTTTCGGCTTGGGGAACGGCCAATATGCGCACGGGTGGAGACGACATCGCCCAAGCCCTTGCCTTGATCGGTGCAAAACCTGTGTGGGATTCCGCCAGCTGGCGCGTGACTGGCTATGAAATCATCCCCCTGCCCAAACTGGGTCGCCCCCGCGTTGACGTCACCTTGCGCATTTCGGGTTTTTTCCGCGATGCCTTTCCAGCCCAAATCGAACTGCTCGACAAAGCCTTCCGCGCCGTAGCCGCCCTTGACGAACCTGTCGAAGACAATCCCATGGTTGCCTACCGCGACACCCACCGCATTTTCGGCGCAAAACCCGGAGCTTATGGCGCAGGCTTGCAAGCTCTGATCGACGAAAAGATATGGGACACAAAAGCCGATCTCGCCGCCGCTTATGTCATCTGGGGCGCTTATGCTTATGGCGCAAAAGCCCAAGGCGAAAATGATGAAGCCACCTTCAAACGCCGCCTTGCTGGCATCCAAGCCGTGATCCACAATCAGGATAACCGCGAACACGATCTATTGGACTCCGATGATTACTATCAATTCGAAGGCGGTATGACAGCGGCGGTGGAAACCGAGTCTGGCGTGCAACCCCGCGTCTATCACAATGATCACTCGCGGCCTGAGCGCCCGGTGATCCGCACACTCGAAGAAGAAATCGCCAGAGTCATGCGCAGCCGTGTCGTCAACCCCAAATGGTTGGGTGGCGTTAAACGCCACGGCTATAAAGGCGCATTCGAAATTGCAGCCACAGTCGATTACATGTTCGCCTTCGCTGCCACTACTGGGGCTGTGAAAACCCATCATTTCGATTTGGCCTATGATGCCTTCATCGCCGATGATGAAACGCGGGATTTTATCGCAAACAATAATCCCGGTGCACTGAAAGAAATTGCCGCGCGCCTTGAAGAGGCCATCGCAAGGAACCTCTGGCAACCACGCCTCAACTCGGCCTATGATCGTCTGAAGGATTTACAAAAATGACCGAAGAACAAACAAAAGATTCCGCTCGACACAATGAAAAAATGGCAAAGAAAAAAGCCGCGCGCGATAAAATCATGGCAGGCAAAACCATTGAGCGCGGGTTGCTGATTGTCCACACTGGCAAGGGCAAAGGTAAATCGACCGCAGCATTCGGAATGGTGTTCCGCCATGTAGGCCACGGGATGAGATCAGGTGTGATTCAATTTGTCAAAGGCGCATGGGGCACAGGCGAGCGCACAGTGCTCGAAAAATTCCCAGACCTGGTCACCATCAAAGCGATGGGCGAAGGCTTCACCTGGGAAACCCAAGACCGCGACCGCGACATCGCCCATGCACGGGCGGGCTGGGAAGAAGCCAAACGCATGATCGCCGATCCATCATATCGATTAGTGATGCTCGACGAACTCAACATCGTGCTGCGCTACGATTATCTGCCGCTGGAAGAAGTGTTAGAAGTATTAAAATCCCGCCCCTTAGATAAACACATCATCATCACCGGAAGAAACGCCCGCGATGAAGTGATTGAGCTAGCCGATTTGGTGACTGAGATGGAGCAGATCAAGCATCCGTTCCGAAGCGGTGTGAAAGCACAGGCGGGGGTGGAGTTTTGAAACCTAGTTATTTAGTTTGCACGCACCGTTATCAATCAAACTGGCGTTCAGTGTTTTGATAATCGGATCAAACTCCGTCTTGCGTATCGCTGGATATTGCAGGCGGTAGGACGCGATGGCCCCACCCTTGCAGGCCAAAATGACGCGCGCATAAAACATTTTGTCACCATCAACTCCGGAATAGGCCGCCCAGCCCTTTGGATCGATTTTTTTATATTTGATTTTCGAACCGCCACCAACTTCGCTTTTCAGCCTGTCTTTCACCTCGTTTGCGAATTTTACCTTTTGGCCGTTCTCGTCGAACAGAAATCCTGCGTAAGCCACAAAATCAGCCTGCTTGTCAGCCGAGTGACTCCGAATGCCGTCCCCAGCGTCAGCTTCATCCAGCCCGACAGCGATTTCTTTTGGCACATCGATCGAATACCCGTACTTGATGTTGGTATATGACTCTGCTCTGGCGGCAATAGCGCCTATGAATAGGGCAAAGCAAATAGTTGCTAGCTTCATTAATGCCTCCATCGGCCCCCACGCCTAGAATGTCGTAAATCGCCTTGCTCGGCAAGTAGGTCGCGTTATAAGAACTACAGCAGTGCCGCGCTAGCGGCTGAAAGACATTCCGGTGCGGTTGACCCAATTGGGAGCCAAGACGGGCCTGCCTTCCGCCCTGTTTCACCGCCGCATTCGGAATGGTCTTCCGCCATGTGGGGCACGGGATGAGGTCAGGCATCATCCGATTTGTCAAAGGCGCATGGGGCACAGGCGAGCGAACGGTGCTTGAAAAATTCCCTGAATTAGTCACCATCAAAGCCATGGGCGAAGGCTTCACCTGGGAAACCCAAGACAGAGACCGTGACATCGCCCACGCCAGAGAAGGCTGGGAAGAAGCCAAACGCATGATCGCCGATCCATCATATCGCCTCGTGATGTTAGATGAACTCAACATCGTGCTGCGCTATGATTATTTGCCGCTTGAGGAAGTGTTAGAAGTTCTAAAATCCCGCCCCATGGATAAACACATCATCATCACAGGTCGGAATGCGAGAGATGAGGTGATTGAGTTGGCAGATTTGGTGACGGAGATGGAGCAGATCAAGCATCCGTTCCGAAGCGGTGTGAAAGCACAGGCGGGTATCGAGTTTTAAATGAAAACTGCGCAAACCAACAATTTTTGGAATGCCTTCTGTCAAGCAAACGGCAATACTGATGCTGACTACGAAGTAGTTGCCTTTGGCGACAAGCCTGAAATGGCCGATGAACTGGGCCTGCTCATACTTAATGGCCCCAAACGAGCAAGTGCCGGACTTTATCGCGATTTCGAGAATGAATTCGATACTTTGCCGAAAGTCGGCGGATATGTTGTCGTGATCGACGGCAAGGGTAAACCTCTTTGCATTTTCCAAACCACAGAAGTCCGCATTGGTCCACTCAACTCGGTCGATGAGAAATTCTCATGGGATGAAGGCGAAGGTAGTCGTACCCGTGAGTGGTGGCTAGCTGCACATACGGATTTCTTTCAGAGGCAAGCCGAACTCGAAGGTTTCGAATTCACACCAAACATCGAAACTGTTTTCGAACGTTTCAAGGTTGTCTGGCCAAAGGGCAAAGGGCAAAGCGCAAGCGAGAATTGAACTCTAACGTCCTCTCCCGTTTCTTCAACGGGAGAGGAAAGGGGCCCGCATTGCAAGGCAATGTGGGATAGGTGAGGGAACACGGGCACCTCGCCCAGCCTCCCTCATCTCCCCCATTTTGCAAATGCAAAATGGGTCCCCTTCTTCTCCCGCACGCGGGAGAAGACAAAAAGCGCCGCTTTCAACCTTGCCCCATCCACCCCATTCCCCTAAACCAACCTCACTAGCAGCGTTCCCATAACGGGACTGAAAGCCATTCCGGTGCGGCCAACCCAATAAGGGGCCAAGACGGAGCTGCCTAAAGCGATTTGTCTTCAAATCGCTGCGCTGCAATATTTTGAGGAGGCAGCGATGCAAGAAAAATTAGGTGTAATGCTCTGTGGCCATGGCAGCCGAAACCGCAAGGCGGTGACGGAATTTGCTAACTTATCAGAACACCTGAAAAAGCGCTTACCGCATTACCCTGTTGAATTCGGCTATCTCGAATTTGCCAAACCGATCATCCGCACAGGGCTTGATATCTTGAAGGAAAAAGGCGTCACCCGCGTCCTCGCCGTGCCGGGCATGTTGTTTGCCGCTGGCCATGCGAAAAACGATATTCCGTCTGTGCTGAACGCCTATGCCGCCCAAAATGATCTACGCATCGATTACGGCAAGGAACTGGGTATCGACCCAAAGATGATGCGTGCCGCGGGTGACCGCATTCAACAAGGCATTGATGCCGCACCGACGCATGTCGAGAAGCATGATACACTTCTTCTCGTTGTAGGCCGGGGCGCGTCTGATCCTGATGCCAATTCGAACGTGGCCAAAGTGATGCGCATCCTTTGGGAAGGTTTTGGTTTTGGTTGGGGCGAAGTGGCTTATTCCGGCGTCACCTTCCCTCTGGTGGAACCTGCACTTGAACATGTGACTAAGCTGGGGTTCAAGCGCATCATCGTGTTTCCTTATTTCCTTTTCACAGGTGTTCTGGTGCAGCGGATTTATATGGCAACAGATGCTGTGGCCGCAAACCACCCCAATGTTGAATTTCTCAAAGCACCCTATTTGAATGATCACCCCGCCGTGGTTGAAACTTTTGTGGAACGCATTGAACAGATCATCACAGGCGACATCGCGATGAATTGCCAGATGTGCAAATATCGAACGGCGGTTCTGGGCTTTGAAGCAGAAGTGGGTGCCGTGCAGGAAAGCCACCACCACCATGTGGAAGGGATGAGCGCCAAGGAATGTTTGAAATGTGATGCGCAGGGAAATTGCACTGGCCTCTGCCAAGATGGCCCGTTCAAGCTGGTGTCAAAACCACATGTACATGACCACGACCATTCTCACGACGATGGCCACACCCACGCGATCTATCCCCATGCCAACCATCCGCTCGGGCCCAACTCGATGAAGTTAAAATGATTCACCGCTCTCACCCCTCAAACCGTCACCCCTGCGAAGGCAGGGGTCCAGCTTTCTTCACGAATTGCGGAATTCAAGAAAGCTGGATTCCTGGCTTCGCAGGAATGACGGATAAATGTGAGATGCGGCATGTTTAACTACATCAAGAACCCAGCCGAAATTTATGCCCGCTCCTTCGAAATCATCCGGAGCGAAACTGATCTATCATCACTGCCCAACGATGCGCAGGATATTGCCGTTCGGATCATTCATTCTTGCGGCATGCCTGAGATCGTTTCAGAACTGCTCATAACCGAAGACTTCGCTTCGGCAGCGCGCAATGCATTGGCAAACAAGCGCGCCGTTCTGGTCGATGTAGAAATGGTGCGCCATGGCATCATTGCGCGGCAATTGCCGGAGGGTGTTGATATCATCTGTACACTGAATGATCCCCGCGCCCGCGAAATTGGTATAGCGCAGAAGGTCACGCGAACCGCTGCTGCAACGCAGTTATGGAAAGATCAACTTGAAGGTGCCATCGTCGTCATCGGCAATGCACCAACAGCCTTATTCTCGCTTCTCGAAATGATTGATGCTGGTGCCGCAAAGCCCGCTTGCATCGCAGGCTTTCCCGTTGGGTTTGTAGGTGCAGCCGAAAGCAAAGCTGAACTGATCGCAAATTCACGCGGCATTCCCTATGCCACTATCAAAGGCCGTAAAGGTGGTTCCGCTATGGCCTCATCAGTAATCAACGCATTAACGAGTGATATGCAATGACAAAATGGCTTACAATAGTTGGCATGGGCGAAGATGGCTGGGAGGCTTTATCGAACCGCGCACGACTTGCAATCAAATCAACTGAGGTGATTGTTGGCGCAAGCCGCTTGCTCGCACTACTCCCTAAGACCAAAGCTGAAATCCACCAATGGCCGCAGCCTTTTTCAGCTATTGTTGAACAGATCAAACCATTGCAGGGCCGCAACACCGTGATCCTCGCTACGGGTGATCCGATGAATTTTGGCGTGGTGCGCAAGCTGTTGGAATTCATCCCTTTGGATGAAATGACCATCATCCCGCAAGTCTCGGCCTTCTCATTGGCGGCCTCGCGTATGGGCTGGTCTTTACCAGATTGCGATTGCTTCACCATTCACGGAAGGCCTGCCGCGAATGTGGAAACCTTCATTCAGCCAAATGCGCGCTTGCTTATTCTGACAGAGGATGGAACTTCCGTTGCAGAAGTATGCCGCCGTCTGATTGCGCGCGGTTTTGGCGAAAGCACAGTTACAGTGTTGGAAAATATGGGTGGTGCGAACGAACGCATCACCAGCTTTGTGGCGAATGCAAATCCAAATCTCGACTGGTCACCGCTGAATGTTTTGAGCGTTCACTGCGTTGCAGGCGCGCAAGCCAAAATCTTCGCGCGCGTTGCAGGACTTCCCGATGAAGCCTTCGTCCATGACGGCCAATTGACCAAGCGCGAAGTGCGCGCAGCCACACTCGCAGCGCTTGCCCCTGCCCCTGATCAACTGCTCTGGGATATTGGTGCAGGCTGCGGATCAGTTTCGATTGAATGGATGCGTTTGGCGCGCGGCTGCGAGGCGATTGCCATTGAACACAATGACGACCGATTAAAAATGATCGCCACCAATGCAGATCAATTGGGAACACCACGATTAAAAGTAATCTCCGGCAAAGCGCCGGAAGTATTGATTGGACTGCCCGCACCTGATGCTGTGTTTATTGGTGGCGGTGTGGGCAATGAAGGTGTGTTTGATACTGCGTGGGAAAATTTGAAATCGGGCGGCAGGATGGTTTGCAATGTTGTGACCATCGAAGGCGAAATGCACCTTTATGACTTGCAGGAAAAGCACGGTGGCGAATTGGTGCGTATGGATGTTTCAACGCTCACCCGTGTCGGGCCCTACCGTGCGCTGAAGCCAAGAATGTCTGTTGTTCAATGGAGAGTGATGAAGCCATGACCGGAACTCTCTATGGCGTTGGCGTGGGCCCTGGCGATCCTGAATTGATGACGGTGAAAGCCTGGCGCTTGATCTCAACCGCCGATGTGATTGCTTACCTCTGCGCCAATGGCAAAGATTCTACAGCGCGAGACATCGCTAAACCTTTCATCACCGAAGGCACGGCTGAAATCGCCATCGATATGCCCATGCGAGTGGAACGCGAACCGGGTGAGGCTGCCTATGATAAGGGCGCTGTGGAAATCGCTGCGAGGCTTGATGCGGGCAAAAACGTGGTGATGTTGTGCGAAGGCGATCCCTTCTTCTATGGCAGCTTCATATATATTTTTGACCGCTTGGCATCGAAATATAAAACCATTGTTGTCCCCGGCGTCACCTCCATCACCGCCGCCGCAGCAGCTATCGGCCAGCCCTTGGTGGGCCGAAACGAAACGCTGAAAGTTATACCTGCTACTCTAGAAGAAGACCGCCTTCACTTCGAACTCGCCACCAGCCAAGCTATTGCCATCATCAAAGTGGGTCGACATTTTGGAAAATTGAAATTGATTTTAACTGAGTTGGGCTTGCTTTCAAAAGCCATGGCCATCGAAAACGCAACCCATGATAATCAGAAAATCACCGCCGTCGAAAATATCGAAGGCGACACCCTGCCCTATTTCACAACGATAATAGTTTCGAACGGAATTTCCAATTCATGATGCCTGTTATTTTTATACTCGGCGTTTCTGCGCTACCATTGGCGCAAAAGTTGAAGGCAGAACTGAAACTTGAAATCCACACGCCTGATTGTGTTTCAGGCGGTGACTTCACTTATGCGAAGGCAACAACGCATCTAGCAAACCTGTTTGCTGAACGCCGCGCCATTATCGGCATATGCGCATCAGGCATTCTCATTCGTGCTTTGGGTTCACAACTTGGCGATAAACGTTTTGAGCCAGCTGTGCTCGCAGTTGCCGAAGATGGTAGCTCCGTAGTTCCGTTGCTCGGTGGCCACCATGGCGCAAATCAATGGGCACAGCGGATTGCCGAGATTACAGGCGGTCATGCTGCGATCACCACAGCTAGTGAAATTCGATTTGGCGCAAGCTTGGACGAACCGTTGCCTGGTTATTCACTTGGCAATCCCGAACATATGAAATCCGCTACAGCCGCGTTGCTCGCAGGAAGTCCGTTGGCATTGATTGGTGATACGCCTGTTGAGCTGAAGAATATAGAAATTCAGAAATGGACACCAGAGTTTGATGGTGTTGTGATTGAAACAACAGAGCTCAATAAAACGGGCAATGCCAAGCATCTGATTTATCATCCGCACGTTTTAACCGTTGGAATTGGTTGCGAACGTGGCACTGATCCAGAAGAAGTCCGCACACTGATTAAATCAACTTTTGCAGAACATAATCTTTCAACTCAATCCATTGGCACATATGCGTCGATTGATCTCAAGCAAGATGAACCGGCTATTGCTGGAGTTCAAAATGTTATATTTTTCACTGTGGAAGAACTGAATGCGCAATCTTCAAAACTTAAAAACCCATCTGAATATGTAAAGTCTGAGGTGGGAACACCAAGTGTTTCAGAAGCATCAGCGCTTGCGGCAGCCGGGCCGGATGCGGAACTCATTGTTGAGAAGATTAAGAGCAAGCGTACAACAATCGCAATTGCAAAATCCCCGACCCCAATCCTTGAACCACGCGGTCATTTTGCGGGCTATGTTTCTGTTGTGGGCATTGGACCCGGCAGCCAAACCACACGAAGCCCTCGTGTAACACAAGAATTGGTAATGGCCTCTGAATGGGTCGGCTATGGCCTTTATCTTGATCTCGTCTCAGATATGTTGATCGACCAAACCGAACACCGCTTCCCCCTCGGAGATGAAGAAGCCCGTTGCCGCCATGCGATTGAGTTGGCCAAGCAGGGAAAACGCGTGGCGCTGGTGTGTTCCGGTGATGCAGCGATTTATGCGATGGCGGCTTTGGTTTATGAATTGATTGACCGCGAACCCAATCGCATCAGGGTGGAAGTGCATCCCGGCATTTCGGCTTTCCAAGCGGCATCAGCGAAAGCCGGTGCGATGATCGGGCATGATTTCTGCTGCATCTCGCTTTCAGATTTACTGACTCCTTGGGAAGCAATTGAAAAACGGATTAAGGCAGCGGCGGAAGGAGACTTTGTGATTTCCTTTTATAACCCGCGTTCATTGAAACGCCGCGACCAGCTAGAACGGGCTTTTGCAATTCTGAAAGATCATCGCCCACCAGATACGCCAGTTGTTGTCGCCACTAACTTAGGGCGGCCTGAAGAAAACGTCCGTATACGGAAGTTTTCTGAGTTCGATCCCGAAGAGGTCGATATGCTGACCCTCGTGATGGTCGGCTCATCACAGTCGAAATCAATCACCCGTGGTGATGGCAAGACTTACGCTTACACGCCGCGCGGCTATGCCAAGAAGATGGATATAGCTTCCTCCGCCCAAGTTGCAGACTTGGGCGATCAGAGGAAGCGCAATGAGGAGACTCCGTCATGAAAGTACACTTTATCGGTGCAGGCCCCGGTGCTGCAGATTTGATTACCGTTCGCGGATTGAAACTTATTCAATCTTGCCCTGTGTGTTTATATGCCGGATCATTGGTGCCCGAAGAAATCGTGAATGCTGCCCCTGAGGGTGCGCGCGTGGTTGATACGGCCCCTCTTCATCTTGATCAGATCATCGATGAAATAAAACTGGCCCATTCAAAAAATCAAAATGTCGCGCGCGTCCATTCCGGCGATCCGTCTTTGTACGGAGCAATTGCTGAACAGATGCGCAAGCTAGATGCGTTGGGCATTGAATATGACGTGACCCCTGGTGTTCCGGCCTTTGCGGCCGCCGCTGCGGCTTTGAAAACTGAGTTCACTTTGCCCGAAATTGCACAGACTGTAATCTTGACGCGCACAACGATGCAAGCCTCGGCCATGCCGCCGGGTGAAGAGCTGGCGCTGCTGGGCGCGTCGAAAGCAACACTGGCCATCCACCTTTCGATCCGCAACCTCGCCCATATCGAGCGCGAGTTGACCCCGCATTATGGCGCCGATTGCCCGGTCGTCGTGGCCTACCGCGTGACATGGCCGGATGAGCAATTCATCCACGGAACGCTTTCGACAATCGCCAAAAAGGTGAAGGTAGCCAAAATCACGCGCACAGCCTTGATCTTGGTTGGGCCTGTATTAGGTCATACAGAATTCAGGGACTCTGCATTGTACGACAAAGAACACGAGCATGTTCTGCGCAACCGGAAAACCGCCAAAAAGAAAATTCAAAAAAGTTCTTGACTTGTTCTTAAAGTAGGACTATAGAGCAACTTGGTCACTTAAGTCCGTGGCCCTGCTGTTTGACATTGTGAACCTGGATTTTTGAAATTTTGCCTATAAAATTTCAAAGCTGGTGCAAACTGGTTCATGAGGACGCTCATGCCCTTTTTGTTTAAACCAGCAACGCGCCCTCATGGCGCAGCAGCCATTCTTTGCGGGCAATGCCACCGCCATAACCCGTCATTGAACCATCAGCACCAATCACCCGGTGGCATGGAACAACGATGGCAATGGGGTTACGGCCATTGGCTGTTCCTACGGCCCGGCTCATATTGATGTCGCCAAGCTTGCGCGCGATTGCGCCGTAAGAGACTGTGCTGCCTGTTGGTATTTTGCGAAGCTCGGCCCAGACTTGTTTTTCGAATGCCGTGCCGCCGCCATCGGTAAGGATGTTGTTTATCGCGCTGATGCTGCCGCTGAAATAATCACGCATGATTTGGGATAAGCCGAACGGGTTTTCGGTCTGTTGCAATTCGTGGTTTTTGAATCGCAGTTTCATCTCACGCTCGACACGGCCAGTGGCGTCTTCGAATTCGAGCAACAATAGAACGCCATCGCGTGCGACAAGGATCATGTCTCCGATGGGCGTTTGAATGCGGTTGGTGAGGTAGCAATGCATGGGGTGAAGCTCCTCCAAATTACCTCTATCGTCAACGCTAAGAATCGTTTTTAATGGTGTTTGAAAACAAACAGGGGGTACCAATGACCATCGAGGCCACACCACAATCCATTTCCATGCTGTCATATGCTTTGAAATTCACCGGCATCTCAATCCTGCTGTCACTCTTGGTGATCGCCATTACCGAACTTCTAAGGTTTGACGCGCCTAGCTCCTTGGGCATTTTTACGCTGGTTGTCGCAGTCGCTCCTGTGGCCCAAGGATTTGTTACAAAAAATGGCCGTGTGATGAGCAAGGGCGAGCTCGTCTCATTTGCAACGCTTGGCAGTATATTCTCGCTTCTGGCATCGCTGGTTTTGTTTGCTGGCTTCATGAAATTTTCAGGTGTTGAACCATCACTGGCAGCATTGAACGAGGTTTTCGGAACAACTGAAATTCCATGGGGAATTCTAGCCGCCATTTTGGCGTTCGCTTTGGTGATCAGTTGGTTGGTGCTTTATTTCTGCGCGGGCTGGATGTGCAAAGGGGCGATGAAACGGTTGGCGAAGGTCTGAGCACTTGGTCATCTCCCGCTTGCGAGAGTAGGAAGGGACTCATTGATGAGCTACGCGAAACAATGGGGGAGGTGAGGGACTTCGTGGGCCTGCACCCTCACCTTTCCCAATTTGCTAAAACAAATCGGGCCCCTGTCCTACTCCCGCAAGCGGGAGAGGATGGCAATCCAAGTTTTTCTGCAGTGTTGAAGGTGACGAAGGCGATAAGGCTAAAGTTGAGGCCGGAGGCGGCTTGATGGTAATTAACCACTCGATTGGTCTTTCGGAAATATCTGCGAATAGGTTCGATAATCTGCAGGTAACGGAGAGACAATTGGTAGAGAAAAAAGCTGAAGGTCGATTTCCACTTGCTCTCCATATTTGTAATGCCTGAAATAGTTTATTTTTTGGAGGCGGTCGTCTGGTCTTTGAGAATCTTTAGAATATAATAATACAAAAGGGTGATATGCAATTTCTGAAAACAAATGCTCCACACCATCCTTCAGAAGATATGTCATTCCAGATTGCCTAGTAAATTTAATTACTGCCATATCGCAGAGGGCAATATAAAATTTGTGCTTGCGTGGAAGAGTTTGTGAATTTCTGTCATTAACAAAACCAACAAGGTCTGAGTTTTCCGACGCAAACTCAGGCGGATTTGCAGTTAGAAACATAAGCACAATATGCTTCAGCACATTCAAAGGACTTATCTTATAATTTGCAGCAGCACCTTGATTACTACCTAACGCATCAGCAACTGACATACCTTGTCGGGCAAATGCTATATAATTACTTGCATACCAATCCCCTGTATTACTGTTGCAAGGAATACAGAGTGTGTAGCCACCTGAACCTTTTTGAACCGTAAGACCCACTGGTTTATCCAAGTTACTTTGCAAGTTTTGCAAATCTTGCAATATTTTCTTCGCATCCATTTCAAGAACTCGCTCTTTGTTAAAAGCAGCTTGAGGTGGCGTATGCTCAAAAGATAAAACACCTTGCTTACCGCAAAGACGACATATTCCATTCTTGTCTTTCAAATTTCTCAAAGACGCCTCACCCCAGCCTCTTCAGCGCCTCACCAATCTTCGCTTTCTTCTCTTCCAGCTGCGCCTTCATCTCGCGGCTTTCGACCAACACTTCCGGTGGAGCCTTTGCCACAAAGCTGGGGTTGTTGAGGCGGCTGTCGATGCCTGCCATGTCTTTGGCGATTTTTTCCAGTTCTTTGTTCAACCGCGCGCGTTCGGCGGCAAAGTCGATCATGCCTTCGAGTGGCAATGCGACTGTTGCTTCATCCAGAGCGATTTGGGCGGATGCGGGAGGAACCGCGTCTTCAAACACCAGCGAACTCAATCTTGCCAGTCGCATGATTTCGGCTTCCCAATTGGCGGTGCGCATACGTGCTTCTTGGCCTGCACCCACGATCACGCACGGAATTTTGGCACCGGCATTCACATTCATTTCAGCACGCACCGAGCGCACTTCGGAAATGAGGCGGATGACCCAGTTCATTTCGGCATCGGCTTTCGCATCGCCGAGGCCAGCGTAAGTGGGCCAGCTTGCGTCGATCAACATGGTGGAGCGCGTGGCAGTTTTGCTCCACAGCTCTTCGGTGATGAAGGGCATGAAGGGGTGAAGCAGCACGAGGATTTGCTCAAACGCCCATGCGGCACAGGCGCGCGTTTCGGCTTTGGCGGTTTCGTCGGTTCCGCTAAGGATTGGCTTGATCAGCTCCACATACCAATCGCAATACACATTCCAGGCGAATTGATAAAGCGCGCTGGCGGCTTCATTGTATTTGTGGTCTTCAATGGCCTTCGTCACCGTATCACGGCAACGCGCGGCTTCACCTGCGATCCAACGATTGACAGTGACGCGGGCGGCGACCGGATCAAAATTTTCAACCTTGGCCACGCCGTTCATTTCCGCAAACCGCGCCGCGTTCCACAGCTTGGTGGCGAAGTTGCGGTAACCTTCAACGCGCGATTTGGCGAGCTTGATGTCGCGGCCTTGAGCAGCCATGGCGGCCATGGTGAAGCGAAGCGCATCAGCACCATATTCATCAATGAGTTCGAGGGGATCAATGACGTTGCCCTTGGACTTCGACATTTTAGCACCCTTCTCGTCACGAACGAGGGCGTGCATGTAAACCGTGTGGAACGGCACTTCATGCATGAAATGAATGCCCATCATCATCATGCGGGCAACCCAGAAAAAGATGATGTCAAAGCCTGAGACCAGCACATCGGTTTTATAATGGCGCTTCAGTTCCGGCGTGTTCTCCGGCCAACCGAGCGTGGAGAATGGCCAGAGGGCAGATGAGAACCATGTGTCGAGCACGTCTTCATCGCGCGTGAGCTTAACATTTGGGCCAGCGGCGGCTTGCGCTTGCTCTACTGTTTCTTCGACATAAACTTTTCCGTCATCGCCATACCAAGCCGGAATCTGGTGGCCCCACCAGAGTTGGCGCGAGATGCACCAAGGTTGGATGTTGCGCATCCATTCGTAATAGGTCCTATCCCAATTGGCTGGAACGAATTTCGTCTCGCCACTTTCCACAGCGGCAATGGCGGGCTTGGCCAGTTCGCCAGCATTCACATACCACTGCTCGGTCAGCATCGGCTCGATCACCACGTTAGAGCGATCACCGAAGGGCTGCGGAATCATTTTCTCTTCTTTGCCGCGATAGAATCCCAGCTCTTCGATTTCGGCCAGCACCATTTCACGCGCCTTATAACGATCAACGCCGTTGTAACGTTCGGGCACATGGTTTTCTGAGTTGGAAATCATCCGCGCTTTTTTATCCATCAGTACAATCAGCGGAATGTTATTGCGCTTGGCCACATGAAAATCGTTTTCATCATGGGCACCAGTGATCTTCACCGCACCTGTGCCGAATTCCGGATCGGGATATTCATCGGCGATGATGGGGATCAAGCGCTCAGCAATCGGCAAGCGCACGAGTTTGCCGATCAGGTTTTTATAACGCTCATCTGAGGGATGCACGGCCACTGCGCCATCACCCAACATGGTTTCAGGGCGGGTCGTTGAAATGACGATTTCGGAAATGCCATCAACCGGCCCATCGACCAGCGGATAGGCGAAAGACCACATGGCACCCTTGGTTTCGCGTGTTTCGACTTCGAGATCGCTGATCGCGGTTTCGAATACGGGGTCCCAATTTACCAGACGTGTGTCTTTATAAATCAGCTTCTCTTTATAGAGCTGCACAAAAACTTTGCGAACGGCTTTCGATAGGCCTTCATCCATGGTGAAGCGCTCGCGGCTCCAATCACAGGATGCGCCCAAACGACGAAGCTGTTGCGTGATGATGCCGCCGCTTTCGGCTTTCCATTCCCACACGCGCTTGAGGAAAGCTTCGCGGCCCATGGTCTTGCGGTCAATATTACCTTCTTTGGCGAGCAAGCGCTCCACCACCATTTGCGTGGCGATGCCTGCATGGTCAGTGCCCGGTTGCCAAAGAACATCCCTGCCCCGCATCCGTTCAAAGCGCACCAACACATCTTGAATGGTGTTGTTGAGCGCATGGCCCATGTGCAGCGAACCCGTAACGTTGGGCGGCGGAATGACAATCGTAAACGGCTCGGCATTGGGCTTGCGCCCCGGCTTAAAATAACCACCCTCTTCCCACTGCTTATACAGACGGGCTTCCATTTCGGCGGGAACGAATTTTGTGTCGAGAGTCATGGGTTACGGATTCTTTAAGGTGGGTGGAGTTGAGGGGCTTAAACACCAGAGTGATGATTGGTGCAACGGGTGCGAATTACCGACCGCGCCGCGCCACGCGCTCTATTTCTTCGCGCACTAGCTTTTCAACCAGTTGTGGCAAATTATCGTCGAGCCAGGTTTTCAGCATGCCGCGCAGCAAATCCTGGGTGATGCCTTCCAGCCCACGATCTCCTGATGCGCGCGACATAATCGCATCTGTCAGCTGTTGGAATGAATTTTGTGCTGCATATGCTGTGTCAGATGAAACCAGCGCGCCTTGGGTTGGAGGCGGTGCGTAAGATTGTTGATAATATTCTTCGGCTGGTGGTGCCGCTTCTTCCCAAACTTGCTCCTGATATTCGGGCTCGTATATCGGTTCTTCAACATAACGTGCTACTGGAGGTGGCACTTCTTCGACGTAAGTCCGGCGAAGAACTGGTGGTTGACGCGGAGGTAATTGTGGACGCGACAGCTCAGCCGATAAAATGCTGCCTATGCCATTGCGCTTTGGTTCAACATCGAGCGAGGCACGCCGAACATGCGGCTTGGGCGGAGGTGGACGCATGACAAAAGCGGATTCGTTGCGGATGCGGCCAATACGTTCACGCAGTTGAGAAATTTCGCCATCCGCGCTTTCTTGGCCCGCTGGGCTGCTGTCATAGTTGACGCGCATTTCGCGCAAAGCGCCGCGCATTAATGTGCCTTGGGAATTTGAAGAGGTTTTGGCAGATGGTGGCGCAGAAACGCCCCCGAGGTCATCATCAATGGCCTTGCGGATCGAGGCTAATAATTCTTCAACGCGCGGTTCAACAGTCACTTAAATTTGGCCCCACCAAAACACACTTGCACAACTTATCACGCCTATACTGCGTTTTACGTTAATCAAAGTGCAAAGTCGATAAGACTTAGTGCGTCTCGCCACTTTCAGCGTCAAGGCCGATCCACTTTTTACGCACATCATTATAATGCTCTTTAACGTCGTAACGGCCGTTAATGCCAAGGTACCGCGACGTGAGATGGCCCATAGCGCCAAGAAGTTGATATGACGCCACCAGCTGATCATGCTGTGCGACAACAACAGAAATCTGGGCGTTAACAAGAATTTGCTGGGTGTTCAAAACGTCAATCGTTGAACGCGAACCGACTTGATATTCCTGGCGCACGCCATCGAGCGCTAGATTAGCGGCGGTTACTTGTGCGCGTGTTGCAACCAAATTTTGCCCTGTAGAAATAATACCGTTCCAAGCATTAACAACGCTTTCGCGCACGCTGCGTACTGCGGTGATCACCTGAACCCGGTTCTGACTTGCAGCTTCCTTGGCTTGGCGAACCGCGGAATAAACCCGGCCCGCTTCATAAATGGGAACGGTGATGACGCCTTGTACAAGAGCACTTGAGGAGCTTGAATTAGGCCCGCTTTGTTCACCGCTTACCGAAGCAGAAGCTTGAAGATTTATCGATGGTAGCAAATCTCCACCAATCACGTTTACATTGTGTT
>JAYWEV010000054.1:0-6749 GCA_043779145.1 Aestuariivirga sp.
GGCTTTAAACATTGGGGCAGAGGTAATGGCTCGCTCTTGTTTCTGCAAGTGGCTTGGGTTAGTTGGCTTTCAAACGATTTGGGGATTTTCATGAGCCAAGCAGATTTCGACGTTCTCACCATCGGCAATGCCATTGTGGATGTGATAGCCAGGGTGGACGAGGCCTTTGTGCAAAAGGAACGGCTGGTCAAAGGCTCGATGAACCTGATCGATGAAGACCGCGCCGAACATCTTTATGCGATGATGGGGCCTGCCACAGAAATTTCAGGCGGCTCGGCTGGAAACACCGCCGCAGGTGTTGCGAGTTTCGGGGGCAAAGCTGCTTATTTTGGCAAAGTGCGCAGCGATCAACTGGGTGAAATTTATCGCCACGATATGCGTTCAACAGGTGTGGCTTTTGATACGCCTGCTGCTTCATCTGGCCCCGCTACGGCGCGCTCATTTATTTTGGTAACACCCGATGGCGAGCGCACGATGAATACTTATCTGGGTGCATGTGTGAATTTGGGCGTGGGCGACGTTGACAAAGCAGTCGTTGAAGCAGCGCAACTGACTTACATGGAGGGTTATCTGTGGGATAAGCCAGAAGCCAAAGAAGCATTCCGGTTAGCATCGAAAATCGCCCGTGCTGCGGGTCGCCTCACTTCGATCACACTTTCAGATTCCTTCTGCGTTGAACGCCACCGTGACAGCTTTCTTGATCTGATCAAAAGTTCGATAGATATTGTGTTTGCCAATGAGAGTGAAATCACCTCACTCTATAAAACACAAAGCTTTGATGGCGCTTTGCAAGCTATCCGCAACGATTGCCCGATGGCCGTGCTTACCCGTTCAGAAAAGGGCTCAATGGTAGTGCGTGGAACTGAAATAATTGAGGTCAAAGCCCATCCGGTTTCTCAGGTTGTCGATGTGACGGGCGCCGGCGATCTTTATGCCGCAGGGTTTTTGTTTGGCCACACGCGCGGCATGCCTCTGGCTAAATCTGCTTCGTTGGGAAGCCTCGCTGCTGCCGAAATTATTTCTCATACAGGTGCGAGGCCCGAAGTAAATTTGGGCGAATATGCTAAAAAACTAGGGCTGCTCTGAAAGCCGTTATTTATTTTGAAATTTTGGCGTCCGCTTTTCTACGAATGCCGTCATGCCTTCTTTCTGGTCTTCGAGCGCAAACATAGAATGAAACAATCTGCGCTCTTGGTATGCCCCCTCACTCAGAGGCAATTCGAATGCGGTGCGAACGGCCTGTTTGGCCGCTTTGATAACCGGATGAGAAAGGCTGGCGATTTTTGTGGCCAGTGCCAGAGCTTCTTCCTGAAGTTTTTCAGACGGTACAATCCGCGCGACAATTCCAATACGTTCGGCCTCGCCAGAGTCAATCATGCGGCCTGATAAAATCATTTCCATAGCTTTTGATTTGCCGATGGTTTGTGCCAAACGCTGGGTTCCACCGAGTCCAGGGATTATGCCTATGGTGGTTTCGGGCAGGCTGAATTTTGCAGTTTCGCTCGCGATGATGATGTCGCAAATTAAAGCATACTCAAATCCGCCGCCCAGTGCAAAGCCAGAGACCGCGGCGATCAGCGGCTTGGTAATTTTGTTGATGTAATCCCAATCATGAAGGAAGTTCTGCGAGGTGACTTGTTCAAACGTTTTGTCCTTCATCTCACGAATATCGGCACCGGCGGCAAAGGCTTTTTCGCTGCCTGTTAATATGATTGCTCCGATATCAGCATTTTCTTCGTAGGCGCTGAGAGCATTATTGAGCTCCGTGATCAGCGCTGAATTCAAGGCATTGAGGGCTTTAGGCCGATTGAATGTGATGATCCCAACTTTGCCCTTGGTTTCAATCAAAATATTTTCATAATTCATGGCTTCATCCTATTTCTGGCACGTTGGGCAATAAAACGTCGATCTGCCTGCTTGGGTGATACGCTTAATTTGGCCGCCACAGCCTACATTGTTGCAGTTTTCACCTTCGCGATCATAAGCTGAAAAGCGCTGTTGGTAAGCCCCTTTCGCGCCATCGGCACCGACAAAATCCTGAAGCGTCGAGCCCCCCGCAAATATGGCTTCATTCAGAATATCTTTGATGTGACGCAGCAGTTCATCGAGACGTGGATCATGGGATTTGGGCTTGACCAAAGTTCCGGCTTTGCGTTTGGGAGAAAGTCTGGCGCGGTGCAAAGCTTCGCACACATAAATATTGCCAAGTCCTGCAATGATGCGTTGATCGAGCAGAGCGGCTTTGAGAGGTGCTGATTTGCCACAAAATTTTTCTGCGATGTATTCAGCGCTCAGTTCATTGCCAAGCGGCTCGACACCGATATCTTTCAATAGCCGGTGGTTGGTGAGTTCGTGCGTGTACGACAGATCCATCATGCCAAAGCGTCTGGGGTCAGAATAAATCATGCGTATGCCATTTCCTAAAGTGAACACCACATGATCATGCGGGCCATCGGCATTGGGGTAGGCCGCAGTTTCAAAGTAGAACTCGCCAAGATTGGTGCCGCCACCTTCAGGTTTTAAAGCCGTAAAACGGCCTGTCATTCCAAGATGGCTGATAAGGGTATGGTTATTGTCGAGGTCGATCAGAATATATTTTGCACGACGCGTGAGGCTTAAGATTTTCGCGCCGGTCAGTTTTCCAGCAAAACCCTCCGGAAATGGGAAGCGCAAATTGGCGCGGCGCAATTCAACAGCAACGATCACTTGACCCAGTAAAATGGGTTCCAAGCCGCGCTTTACAGTCTCAACCTCGGGCAGTTCTGGCATGGTTAACCCTGTAGTGAGCTACGCCAAAGCTGGCAATAGAAGTCTTGGGGATTATACACTATCTTAGCGGGTATGACTGAGAACAATAATAAGCCCGAAGCCGCCTTTGGCTTTAAAACTGTGCCTGAAGCTGAAAAGCAAGGCATGGTGAACGAGGTTTTTTCCAAAGCCGCCGCCCGCTATGACCAGATGAATGATCTGATGTCATCGGGCCTGCACCGTCTTTGGAAGGATGACATGATCACCATGCTCAATCCACCCAAAGGCGAGCGGGCCTTTAATGTGCTGGATGTGGCTGGTGGTACGGGTGATATTGCGTTTCGCATTCTCGATGCAGGTGGCCCCAACACGCGTGTGACTATCGCTGATATTTCACCAGAAATGGTGGGCGAAGGACAAAAGCGAGCTGAAGCCGAGGGCCGCCTTGAGCGTTGTTCGCTCACCGTGGGCAATGCGGAGTCACTGGCATTTCCGGATTTACATTTTGATGCCTATACGATTGCCTTTGGCATTCGGAACGTTACTCATATCGATAAGGCACTGACCGAGGCTTACCGAGTTTTGAAACCGGGTGGGCGTTTCATGTGCTTGGAATTCTCGCATATGGAATTGGAACTGGCGCAAAAGATTTATGATTCCTATTCCTTCACCGTGATTCCTGCGGTGGGCAAGGTGGTGACGGGGGACGGCCAACCTTATCGCTATCTTGTCGAAAGTATTCGCATGTTTCCAAAACAAGATGCTTTTGCAGATATGATCAGCACTGCCGGATTTAGCCGCGTGACTTACCGTAATCTCACCGGTGGAGTGGTGGCCATTCATTCGGGCTGGAAGATTTAATGGCAAATCTGATTTCGAATGCAGCCCGGCTGCTTCACGCTGGATTTGTACTTGCACGCTATGATGCGTTGATGCCACCTGAACAATTGGCGCAAGCACCGTGGACCGCACGCCTTGTTTTGAAAATAGCAAAGCTTGGCAGGTCTGGTGAAGTGACGGGTGGTCAGCAAAATAAACTGACCGCCGCACTTTCAACATTGGGGCCGAGCTATATTAAGCTTGGTCAATTTTTTGCAACCAGGCCTGATATTATTGGGGCTAAGCGGGCGTTCGAACTCAAAGCTCTGCAAGATCGTTTGCCGCCTTTTGCCGATGCCGAGGCGCGCAAAATTGTTGAAACGGAATTAGGTAAACCCGTTTCGCAGTTGTTCAAGGTTTTTGGGCCAGCCATTGCCGCGGCTTCGATTGCCCAGGTTCATAAATGCGTGACCTTTGATGGCCGCAATGTTGCAGTTAAAATTTTGCGCCCCGGTGTTGAACGGCGCTTTGCAAATGATATCGCCAGTTTTGGTTTTGCTGCAGGGATAGCTGAGCGAACAAGTGCAGAAGGAAAGCGCCTTCGCCCCTTAGCCGCTGTTGCCATGCTTGAAGACTCAATGAAGCTTGAACTTGATTTACGCATGGAGGCCGCGGCCCTTTCTGAAATTGCGCAGAACTCGAAAGATGATCCGGGATTTCGTGTGCCAAGCGTTGATTGGGCATTGAGCACAAAGCGGGTGCTCACGACCGAGTGGATTGATGGCACGCCGATGGCCGATGTTGAAGCCTTGCGTGCGAAGGGCTTTGACTTGCCAGCGTTGGGCGATACCGTGATTCAAAGCTTTTTACGTCATGCCATTCGCGATGGTTTTTTTCATGCCGATATGCACCAAGGCAATTTGATCGTTGAAAACAATGGCACATTAGTGGCGCTTGATTTTGGCATTACGGGAAGATTGTCTGACGGCGACCGATTGTTCCTGGCCGAGATACTTTATGGTTTTATCACGCGTGATTATATGCGCATTGCGCAAGTGCATTTTGATGCAGGTTATATTCCGCCAACCCAAGATGTGAATACTTTTGCGCAGGCGCTGCGTGCCATTGGTGAGCCGATCATGGGGCTTCCTGCCGATCAAATTTCAATGGCGCGGTTGTTTACGCAGTTGTTCGAGGTGACTGAGCAATTCCAAATGCAAACCCAGCCACAATTACTATTGCTGCAGAAAACCATGGTGGTGACTGAGGGTGTGGCACGCACGCTCAATCCAAATCTCAATATCTGGAAAGCAGCTGAACCTGTGGTGCGGTATTGGATTGAAAGAAAGCTTGGCCCGATTGGCAAGCTGGAGCAGCTCGGTGGTTCTGCTCTATCATTGGCAAGGCTTGCTTTACGCGTGCCGGAAATATTGCAAGAGGCGCATGGCTTTACGCGCAAATTAGAGGCATTGGCTGACCAGCCTCCGCCGCAACGCTGGCATGTGCCTGCTCTTTGGGTTGGGGCTTTGGCCTTGGTTGTGATTGCCCTCAAGCTTGTGCTTAAATAGCAATATGAACAAGTCCGTATTACTCATCATCGGTGGCGGTATTGCCGCTTATAAAAGCCTGGAGTTGATCCGGCTTTTGAAAGCCCGCGGCATTGGCGTTCGCGCCATCTTGACCAAAGCGGCGGAAGAATTCGTGACGCCATTATCAGTTGCCAGTCTTTCGGGTGAGAAAGTTCATAGCGCATTGTTCAATCTCACCGACGAAGTTGAGATGGGGCATATTGAACTATCGCGCTCAGCTGATCTTGTTGTCGTGGTGCCAGCAACTGCTGATTTGATGGCAAAGATGGCAAGCGGCTTGGCCAACGATTTAGCTTCTACCACTCTGCTCGCCACGGACAAAAAAGTGTTGATTGCACCTGCCATGAATGTGCGCATGTGGCTGCATGCAGCGACACAACGCAATATTGCAACGCTGAAAAACGACGGCATTCAAATTGTTGGCCCCAATGAGGGTGATATGGCTTGCGGTGAGTTTGGACCAGGTCGGATGGCTGAACCTGTTGAGATTTTGGCGGCCATTGAAAAACTGTTGTCGCCCGCGTTGCAACCCCTGAAGAGTAAAAAGATTTTGGTCACCGCTGGCCCTACGCGCGAACCGATTGATCCGGTGCGCTATATTTCCAATTACTCATCTGGCAAGCAAGGCTATGCCATTGCCGAAGCTGCTCGAGATATGGGGGCCGATGTCACCTTGGTTTCAGGGCCAGTGTCATTGGCCAAGCCAGTGGGTATAACTGTTTCGAATGTGCAAACTGCTGATGAAATGCTCAAGGCTTGTGACGGTATTTATGATGTTGTAATTTGTGCAGCCGCAGTGGCTGATTGGAAAGTGACCAAACCTGCTTCTCACAAAATCAAAAAAACAAAATCCGGCGAGGTGCCTGCGCTTTCGTTTATCGAGAACCCTGATATTCTGGCGACACTTTCAAAACCCGGAAAGTCGCGTGCGAAATTGGTTGTGGGTTTTGCTGCTGAGACCGAAAATGTGATCGAATACGCCAAGGCTAAATTGACCAAGAAGGGTTGTGACCTGATCGTTGCCAATGATGTAAGTGAAACATCTGGCGTATTTGGCGGTGATAAAAATACCGTACATATTGTGAACCCCAAGGGCGTTGAAGATTGGCCCAATCTTTCCAAAGCAGAAGTTGCACGACGCTTGATGACCCATATTGCAGGCCTTCTCAAATGAATGTGCAAATCATGCGGTTGGCCCATGGCGCGGATTTGGCTTTGCCAAGTTATGCCACGATGGGTGCGGCGGGCATGGATTTACGGTCTGCCGAATCCCTTACGATTAAACCTCGTGAACGCGCTTTGGTTGCAACGGGAATTGCTGTTGCTCTACCTCATGGCTTTGAGGCCCAAGTGCGTCCACGTTCTGGTCTTGCTGTTAAACATGGTGTGACGGTGCTAAACGCGCCCGGTACAATTGATTGTGATTATCGTGGTGAAATAAAAGTGCCTTTGATCAATCACGGCGACGAAGATTTCGTGATCGCACGCGGCGACCGGATTGCGCAAATAGTGATTGCCCCCGCCTTACAAGTTACCCTTGAAGAGGTTTCTTTACTTAATGGTACTCCTCGCGGCACGGGTGGTTTCGGTTCT